>PBUF01000049.1 GCA_002727775.1 Gammaproteobacteria bacterium | reverse complement strand
CTCAAAGGTACTAAACCTAAAGACCCTCTAAAAGTTAAAGCACGCACCAAAACGGACATCCTACACTCTGCCGGGAGAACAGAGTATCAAAGAGGTTTGTTCACCTCGGAACCAGATGGAACAATAGTCGTTGAGCAATTAGGAGATCAAAGTTCTAATCGCTTAAGCTCGTTCAATAACTGTAACTGTCTGATCGAAATCCCAGGCACTCGAGGTAATTTGGCACTTAACGATGAAGTAACGATCTTGCCAATGGTAAATTTCAGCATTTTCTAGAAATATCTATGAGCTTAGCTCTTTAGAAATACTCTCCTGAATCTCTTTCAAATCATGGCCCTGACCGTCAACCTCTATGTACTTCAAGCCTTTACTTACCAAAGCTTTATAGTACTCAACTAGCGGGTAGGTCTCCTGATAATAAACCGATAAACGCTCTCGAACAGTGTCTTCCATGTCGTCTTCCCTATGTACCAACGCTTCTCCGCTCTCATCGTCTTTACCTTCTACCTTTGGCGGGTTGTATAAAATATGGTAGACCCTTCCCGAACCTGGATGAACTCTTCGACCCGTAGCTCGTTTAACCAGCTCTTCGTCCCCAACTTGAATCTCAACCACTGCATCTAAAATCACGCCAGCCTCGCTCATAGCCTTAGCTTGAGGGATTGTTCTCGGGAACCCATCAAAAAGAAATCCGNTTTGGCAGTCAGCCTGGCTAATTCTTTCCTGCACCAACTCAATAACAATTTCGTCTGAAACAAGGGAACCTGATTCCATAACTTGCTTCACTTTCAAACCTAATTCACTTCCGGATTTTACAGCCGCTCGCAACATGTCACCCGTAGAAATCTGAGGAATCCCTAGAGTTTCTTTAATGAATTGTGCTTGAGTGCCTTTGCCCGCACCCGGGGGACCCAAAAGTAATATCCTCATCACCAACCTCCTATAATAAATTGGCTGCGTACAACTCTCTNAACATTGAGTCGACATGCTGTGTTTTGCTTTCTAACGATCTCTAAGTCTATTCTCTTACAAATAACGCTATCGTTTCAAAGTGGCTCGTGCCAGGAAACATATTGAAAAGAGCAATCTTTTTGGGNTGAAAGCCCTTTTTTATAATCGTTTCAGAATCNTTNGCTAGCGATTCGCTGTTGCANGAAACATAAACGATCTTCTCACAGGATTCTGCATCGAGCCATTTCGAAAAATGAGGGCCAGCCCCACTACGCGGAGGGTCTAACAATAACCCGTCGCACGATCGGTTCNCAGCTGGTGATTTTTCATATAAATCAAGAGCAAAAAATTGGGCGCGATGGCTCAGACCATTATTTCTCGCGTTAATTGATGCCATTCCTACCGCGTCTTCAGAAAGCTCGAAGCCACGGACTGATGCACCTTCCCTTGCTAGAGGCAAAGAAAAATTACCTATTCCACAAAAATAGTCATCTATTAGCTTATNCTTTAAGTCTCCAAAAAAACAAAGTGCGGTTCTAACCAAATCTTCATTTATCTTGGAATTAACTTGAATGAACTGCTCTGGCTTAAACNGAACNAATATACCTTGTTCTTCAAGTGNATAACCTAGAAGGGATTCACTAGTGTTCGTTTTGAGCAGAATCATCGAATCGTAGCCCGCAGACTGGAGATAGACAGACACCTGCTGCNTCTCAGAGAACCTTCGCCAAATAGTCAGATCAAGTTNGGTAAAACTTCTAAGGTGTCTCACAATGATTGCCCGACCCAGATCTCCTTCTGCTACTTCAATTTGGGGGATAAACTGTTTTATCGAACACTGCGAAATCGTTTCCTTTAAAATGGGAATAAGATTTGACAACTCGTATGTCAAAATCTTACAAGCGTCNATTCNAGCAACCCGGCTACTGAACGACTCTCTGAAACCAACCAGCACCGTATCCCCTAAACACTTGACTCCTAATCGCGCTTTGCGTCTGTAGTGCAGAAAATTATTCACCACAGGATCTAAAGTCTCTTCAAAAACGATCCCTCTGNTTTTCAAATCCNTATTCAGTTTTTTTGNCTTTAGTTCCACTTCCTTTGAGGGCAGCATATGCAGCATGCTGCATCCTCCACATCTCGGATAGCTCTTGCATGCAATATCTGTACGATCTTGAGAGGACCTAACTACTTCGATCGCATCAGCNTATTTAATTCCTTTNTTTTTCTTCAGGATTCGAGCNCTNACAACCTCTCNTGGCAACGCATTTCGAACTTGNACCNGNCTTGCGTTTATCTCGGCTACGCCTTCGCCATTAGGAAGCAAATCTGAGATATCCAGAACAANTTCTTTATTAACGGGTTTCATTCATCCTACTGCTTTGTTTAATTATCAACTTTCTGCTTGTAAGCTCTCGNCCACTCAAAAGACTGTCGATAATCTTTCTATTAATAACCTTCAATAGTTTTAGGTTGGAGCCATTAAGGTTCTCCATACCGATATTTACCGANAGAAGATCTTTGCCCGATATTCCTCTCTCCGAACTTGGTTTTATCTTGTAGAACCCNTGATCGGGAGCAAATTGGTAGTAATCCGACNCTGAAATTTGAGTACCGGAAGCACCTTCATAACCAAAATTCACCTCATAACCTAACGACGCCAATAGTTCTATTTCAAATAGGCGCAGGCATCTTTCTAGNTCATCGGATGCACTCAGTGAGTCCAGGGCTTTGATTGTACTATGNTAAATTTCTGGGTCCGGTTCTCCTTCAACAAACAATTTTTGAATAAGCTCCAACACGTAAAACCCAACAGAGAGTCGCCGACCAATCAAGTCGTACTTCTTAACGTATTCAAAAGAGGACACAGTCAATAAGCTTGATCTGCCACTAACTCCAACATGACCCAAAGTAAACGGCTGAAGTCTTTGAAAGCCACTTCTCTTCGACAACCGCCTGACACCCGCAAACTTACCCCTACTCTCGCTCAGAAATTGAACGATCTCTCTTCCTTCACCGTAGAGCCGAGAATGTAAAACTAAAACCTTATTGTCTGTGGAGGAAATCAAAGATAACTTTTCGTAAGTTTTTTAACGATAACCCAGTCTGTGCAAACCAACGGTCTGATTAGTCCATCCCTTATCAACTTTTACCCACAGTCGTAGCATCACCTTTCTATCCAGCAAAATTTCTATATCTCTGCGTGCATCCGATCCAATCCGCTTAAGTCTGAGTCCCTTCGAGCCAATCACTATTTTCTTTTGACTTTCTCGTTCAACATGTATGCANGCTCGTATTTCAGTGAGACGCTCAAGCTCAGCAAAAGATTCTATNCTCACTGCNGCACTGTGAGGCAACTCATCTCCTAGCTGCCGCATGACTTTTTCTCTTATTAATTCTCCTGCAATAAACTGTTCAGATTTATCTGTTATCTGATTTTCTTCGAATAAATGATTACCNTCTGGAAGTAGCTTGAAGACAACATTGCGAAATTCTTCAATGCCATCCTTCTTGAGGGCACTAATTGGNACAATCTCTTCGAACAGATCGAACGAACTCAAATTCTCAATCTGGGGAAGCAAATCGGTTTTTTTCTTAACCAAATCAATTTTTGTTAAGCCACAAATTGTCTTACCAGCTCGACCTTTCAATAGAGAAACCACATGTTCGTCGGCCTCTGTAAATTTACCCGCTTCAATTAACAGCACTGCCAGATCAACATCACCTAACAGGCTTTTCGCATTATCAACCATAAATCGATTCAACGTATTTCTAGTCTNTTTGATGATNCCAGGTGTATCGACATAAATCGCCTGGTGAGACTCTCTCGTATCTATTCCCAGTAANTTCACCCGGGTAGTTTGCGGTTTGCGCGAAGTAATGCTGATTTTTTGACGTAACAGGTAGTTCAGTAAAGTCGATTTGCCCACGTTGGGCCGACCAAACAACGCCACATAACCACTTTTTGTTTGTTCAAAATCGCTGGTATTCAAGTAATTATCCTAAGCCTAGCGCTTCGAGCTCTTCAATAATNCTTTGAGCCGCGATTTTTTCNGATAGTCGACGCGAGGCACCTTCTCCAAATTGAGCAATATTCAAGGACGGCAAGCTACACTTCACTTTAAAGCTAAGGTCGTGGTCCTGTCCGGTTACGGACTCAACTTCATAAACAGGTAGCTCCTGATTATTACCCTGTAAGATCTCTTGCAGCCGCGTTTTAGGATCTTTCAAATTTTCAGGTTCCAAGTCTATCAAGCGGGACCCAAAAATATTTTTTATTAGATTCCTACAATCNTCTATTCCGCCATCTTCATGAANTGCGCCTATTACNGCTTCTAAAGCNTCCGCCAATATTGAAGGTCTTGTTCGACCACCGCTCTTCAGCTCTCCAGGACCTAGAAGAAGATGATCAGGCAAACCACATTCTAAGGCCACCTCTGACAGCATGTCCCCTCTCACCAAAGCGACTCGCATCAATGATAATGCATCCTCATGAAGTTCCATGTGTCTNCTATAGAGATCAGTCGCTATGA
Source organism: Gammaproteobacteria bacterium (assembly GCA_002727775.1). Classification (GTDB taxonomy): domain Bacteria; phylum Pseudomonadota; class Gammaproteobacteria; order Pseudomonadales; family Azotimanducaceae; genus UBA4421. The sequence goes on along the minus strand of PBUF01000049.1, from coordinate 4,856 downwards.
CATACCCCAAAACCGCATCGCCTATGAANTCCAGGCGTTCGTTATTNTTGCTNGANAAGCTCTTATGCGTTAACGCCAGGCTGAGTAAAGAAGAATCAGAAAAAAAATACCCCAANTTTTTTTCTAAGTCTGAAAAATTTGTTTTTGGTTTCACAATCTCAAATTAGNCCCACAGGTCTCTTTTGAAAAGTAACATTATTCGATAANTCGATTCTGCGTAAAGGTTGGGAATTCAAAACCCGGATCTTTATGCATCCAGACCGCGACAGCTTTCCCGACAATTTTTTCTTCTCTCGCCGGTCCCCACACCCTTGAATCCTGGCTATTGTCTCTNTTGTCTCCCAACATCAAATATTGCCCTTCGCTNAGAGACCAAGATCGTGATCCATCCATGATATTCATCCTTAAAATCGAATAGTTCTTCTCATCAATTGCTTCACGGTACTCCCTTATAACGACTCGACTGAANGCATTTTCTGACTCTTTGACAAACTTATACTTCAGTCGGGCTCCATTGATATATAGCGCCTTATTTTCATAGCGGATTTCATCCCCAGGAACGCCTATTACTCTCTTAACAAAAAACCTTGGGTCGTGAGGAGGCACAAACACCATTACATCGCCTCTTTCAGGATCGCCCACATCGAGAATCTTGGTACCAAAGTAAGGGACTCTAAGGCCATAGGCGTACTTATTGACCCAGATAAAGTCGCCAACCTCTAGCGTCGGGACCATGGACTCAGATGGGATTTGGTAGGGCTCGCCAATAAAACTCCTGATGATCAAAACCAGAAATAAAACTGGAAAAAAAGCTTTTGAATATTCAACAAGTTTAGGATCTTCGGCGTCCGCGTTTTGAGCAAGTCTNGATTTTTCAAANACCAACTTGTCGATCAACCAAATCACACCTAAAACCAACACCACCCANAGGAGTATCGCCGGCAAATCAATATCCATCGTTGCACCGAGATCGTAANGCTAACGACGACCTAATCACGCANTTCATTCNAGTCTCCAACAACATCTTATTTTTATGATAGGTTTATCTATCAACTTTCAAAACNGCGAGAAACGCTTCCTGAGGTATCTCAACTTTNCCCAATTGCTTCATGCGCTTCTTTCCTTCTTTTTGCTTTTCGAGCAGCTTNTTCTTTCTCGTTATNTCACCACCATAACACTTTGCNGTAACATTTTTTCTGAGCGCTTTGACCGTTTGCCTNGCNATAATTTGGCCGCCTATAGCAGCTTGAATTGCGACATCGAAAAGCTGTCTTGGAATGACCTCCTTCATCTTTTTAACAAGGCTCTTTGCTCTGTTCGCGGCTTGATCTCGATGAACGATACATGCAAGTGCATCGACCCGTTCACCATTTATCAATATATCCAGTTTAGTAAGGTTAGCGGTCTGAAATCGATCAAAGCTGTAGTCCAGTGACGCAAATCCTCGGCTNACAGACTTTAACCGATCAAAAAAATCCATCACGATTTCTCCCATAGGGAGGTCCCAGTCCATGGAGACTTGACCTTGTGTAAAGTTCATTTCCTTCTGAATTCCTCTGCGCTCGATACAAAGCTCAATAACAGAACCAACATACTCCTGTGGAACCAAAATATTGGCGGACGCTATCGGCTCACGCATTTCTTTATAATTTGATATCAGCTGAGAAGGGTTGTCGATACTTAGTAGAGATCCATCACTAAGTTCAGCCTCATAGATGACTGTTGGCGCGGAGGTAATCAAATCCAGATCATACTCTCGCTCCAACCTCTCCTGGACGATCTCCATATGAAGCATTCCAAGAAAACCACAGCGAAAACCAAATCCAAGCGCNTTGGATGTTTCTGGTTCATAAAACAANGAGGCGTCGTTCAAAACTAATTTACTTAGGGCATCACGAAAGCTCTCAAAGTCTTCTGAATTCACAGGAAATAGGCCAGCGTAGACCTGAGGTTTGACCTTTGTGAATCCAGGCAGCTGTCCAACNGACTCAGCACCCAAATGGACAATCGTATCGCCCACTGGCGCTCCGGTTATCTCTTTGATGCCGGCAATAATATAGCCAACTTCTCCGGCCATTAGAGATCCGGTTTCGGTNCGTTTCGGCGTGAACCGACCTACCTCATCGACCTGGTAGCTTTTACCAGTCGACTTAATGAGGATCTTGTCTCCCTTGGTAAGACTACCCTCNACAACCCTGACCAAAGAAACGATCCCTAGATAATTATCAAACCAGGAATCGACAATCAGAGCTTGAAGATGGTTACTTTTTTTCACGCTAGGCGGTGGAATATTTTCTATTAGAAACCCGAGCAATGCGTCTACTCCCTCGCCGGTCTTTGCACTGACCTGATGAATATTCTCAACCTCAAGTCCGATAATCTCTTCAATTTCNTGNGCGACNCGCTCTGGGTCCGCNTGAGGCAAATCAATTTTGTTCAGAACTGGNAAGACCTCTAANCCCTGCTCTATAGCTGTGTAGCAATTTGCTACGGATTGCGCCTCAACTCCCTGAGCGCAGTCCACAACTAACAACGCTCCTTCGCATGCTGCCAACGANCGAGACACCTCATAACTAAAATCCACGTGCCCNGGCGTATCAATGAAATTGAGTTGGTACTTCAAACCATCAGAATGTTTATAGAAAAGAGTTACACACTGAGCCTTTATCGTGATCCCTCTTTCTCGCTCCAGNTCCATAGAATCGAGGACCTGATCCGCCATCTCTCTTTCNGTAANACCNCCACACAGCNGAATCAGACGGTCAGCTAGAGTCGACTTTCCATGGTCGATATGAGCGATGATCGAAAAATTCCGTATTAACTCCGATCCAGACAANATGGGTATCCANTTTCTAAACTGGAGTGATTATCCCGGAACTTTGAACGCCAAGAAAGTCGGAGTTTGATTNCTNATAACTAGAATAGGNTAGGTTCGNCCCGCNGTTANTCCCGCAGCGATNCTATCCAAGCTAGCNATGTCAGAAACTGNCAAATTATTCAAACGAGTGATCACGTCTCCTGNNCTGATGCCTGACTGTGCGGCNTCCCCTTNAACNTCAGCAACAGCNACACCACCCTGNANACCNATNCGGTTTAACTGCTCTGGNGTTAACTCCTGCACCACCAAACCNAATCGGTCGGCCTCGCTTTTATTTTCCGCTAAGACTCTTCGCGCCCCTGCTTCAGGTAGCTCTTCAATAACCACGTCCAAAGCCATCTCATCGCCACCTCTAACAATCGTCAAGTTTGCCTTTTCGCCAGGCACGACTCGNCCTACAGAGTGTGGTAATTCAGAGGATCGTTCTATCGACTTTTTNTTAAATTCGATGATGATGTCACCCTCCAAAACGCCGTATTTGGAAGCTGGGCTCCCTTCTAATACTTTAGAGACAAGGGCGCCTTGTGGGCGACTCAATCCGAAACTTTCTGCTAGCTCTTTATTCACTTCTTGAATCATCACCCCAAGCCAACCTCTAGCAACCCGCCCATCTTCTTTTAATTGGTTAGAGACCTCGATCGCTACGTCGATTGGAATCGCGAATGAGACACCCATAAAGCCACCCGAATTACTATAAATTTGAGCGTTTATACCTATAACTTCGCCCTTTAGATTGAACAAAGGTCCTCCGGAATTACCGGGATTTATCGCTACATCCGTTTGGATATAGGGAACGTAATTTTCATTTTTTTCCGTAGGCAAGCTCCTTCCTTTGGCACTCACGATTCCCGCAGTTACCGAATAATCAAAGCCAAAGGGCGATCCGATAGCTAGTACCCATTCGCCTACCTTGAGTCGCTCTGAACTTCCAATTTCCAAAGTAGGCAAATCGCTACTGCTCTCCACCTTCAAAAGCGCCAAGTCAGACCGTGGATCTGCGCCGATCAACTCTGCCTCTAGCTCGCTTCTATCGCTGAAGCGCACTAAGATTTGGCTGGCGTTATCCACTACGTGGTTGTTAGTTAGGATATAGCCGTCTTTACTGATAATAAATCCACTACCCAATGATCGAGCCTGTGGATTGGGAGATCGCCGGTAAGAACCGGGTGGTCCAAAAAATCTAAAGAACTCCTCTAGCCTTTCGTCCCCTCTGGGCCTTCCAAAACTTCTAGTGTTTTGTCTTTTGCCTATTGTGCTTATATTAACGACGGCTTTCGCATTCGCTTCGACCAATTTTGTAAAGTCAGGCAGCTCTTTCGCAGAGACAGAACCGAAAAACATGCATAAAAATGCTCCTACAAAAACAAACTGCATCTTTTTTATAAGCAAGAAACCTCCTATCACGCTTAACCTTCTATACCGCTCTAAATAGAGTTTAGATAACGCACTCATCTAAACCATTTTCCTTCTTTTCTCGGAAATATCCTCTTTTGCCCATCGTGTCATCAAAAAAATACTTATCGGCAAAATCGATAGCAAGATGAATAGAAGCCCAATCGAATCAATGGAAAACAAAACACTTTCAAACAACAGAACAACTACCAAGACTGCTAGCGGGAGCCCATAAACCTTGGTTACCACTGCCACCAAATCTCGTTTAGTCAACACAGCCAACGCGTCGACTGACGCAACTCTTTCTTTACGGAAGCCGCACCGCAGGCTGCACCTTTCGCAAGATGGGGTCTCATGATCCATAGTCAACCCATTGACGCCATTTTTTAAAATATTTCCTTCGCATAAAAAATTACTCTCGTTAACTCGTAGATCCCTGTAAACACAGTCACGCTAGGCAGCATATAAGCCAAACGTTTCTTGAATATTTCTAGCAAACCAAATTTTGTGCCATTTTGTATCGCCTTCCACCAGAACGTGATGTTTCCCTATATAATAGCGAAAGCCTAAACATCAAAATACTAAT
>PBUF01000048.1 GCA_002727775.1 Gammaproteobacteria bacterium | reverse complement strand
CCGATCCGGTTAAAGCTTTTATAAATTTGCGATCTGCCTTAACCGACGACGGCCGTATGGTGTTTTTGTGTTGGCAGGCAGCTAACAAGAACGAGTGGATTAGCCGTGTTGGCCAGGCGGTGAAGAGGTATTTACCGGAGCCTGCAGAGACGCCAGATCCTAGAGCGCCAGGTCCTTTTGCATTTGCTGATAAGGATTACCTTGCAAGCATTCTTACCCGGTCAGGTTTCCATGGTATTCAGATACAGCCGGTTTCGCTTGACTTACGTCTCGCTTCTTCGGTCGAAGAGGCTCTGGATTTTCAGAGTAACATAGGTCCCCTATCTGCGGTTATAGCGCAGCTAGAAGGCCAAGTGCGAGAGGATGCTCTGATCGCTGCGCGTCAAGTCTTGCAAGAGTCTCTAAGTGATGAAGGTATAAAACTTGGCTGTGCAGTATGGCTAGTCTCTGCGGCTAAATAACGTTCAGAATAAAACTAACAGGTAACTCCAGGGGAAGGTGAACAATGGATAATCAGCAGGTACTAATTAATGAGCTTCCAAACGGAAAGTTGTCCGAGGATAACTATAAGCTCTCCGATGCGCCCATGCCTGTCGCTGAAGCAGGGCAGGTCGTCGTTAAGACTAAAGCTTTTGCAATAACAGCTGGCGCCCGTGCTGGGCTACAGGGCAGCGCTAGTTATGCCGGCGCACCAACTACTGGCATCGTGATGAACGGTACGGGCATTGGAGAGGTTGTTGAGAGTCAAAGCGAAGACGTCCCTGTAGGATCTNTGGTNTTAGGTTCGACTGGTTGGCAAGCATACGCGGCNCTGGCGGCAGAATCGGTGACGTTGATTCCTNCTGAAAGAGAATCGATTCAATATTTAGGNCCTCTNGGAGTGAACGGATTAACCGCNTACTTTGGTTTATTTAGGGTNGGGCGTCCAGCTAGGGGAGAGACNGTGATGGTCTCCGCTGCGGCGGGTTCTGTAGGGCACTTTGTGGGCCAGATGGCGAAGATTCAGGGGTGTCGCGTTGTGGGAGTTTGCGGAGATAACTTGAAATGCGACAAGCTGGTCGGCGATCTTGGATTTGATGCGGCTGTGAATTATAAAGACGCAAATTTTAGGGATAATTTGAAAGCCGCGACCCCGGATGGTGTGGATGTATATTTTGACAATACAGGAGGCAGTATTTTGGGGTCTGCTCTTTTTCGATTGAATGAGGGTGGGCGGATCGCGTGCTGTGGTGTTGTGTCTCAATACGATACGTCGTCTCCAGAGCCTGGGCCTAGAGGCATACCTGGGTTGCTGGTCAATAAACGAATTACCATGCAAGGTTTTTTGGTATTTGATTATGCAAAGGAGTACGAATCAGCTCGTGAGGAAATTCAAGGGTGGTTGGAATCGGGACAATTGACCAGTGTCAACGATGAGGTATTCGGATTAGATGCGGCTCCGAACGCTTTCGTCGATTTGTTAGCTGGCGGAAACGTAGGCAGTCGCATTGTGCGGCTAGATGGTTAAGGGTTTCGTGTTGTTGCGACTGCTCTCGATCGCATTGCTGGGGTTTTTGGTAGGTTGTCAACAGAAAGATCAGTCCTTCGACTATTCCGAGGCTTGTTCATCGGTGGTACATGATTATGCCTACCTGCGCGATCAGACTGATGGACAGGGCGTTGCAAATCTATTCACTGATGAGGGTTCCTTCTCTATCTTCGGTGAGACTTTTTCAGGGCGGCAAGCCATAAAACAGAGAGTTTTGGGGGCCGAGGTAGGTCCCGTCACTAGACATCTTATCAGCACGATCGACATTGAATCGAAAGCTCCTGGAAAAGCTCGAGGGGTAAGCTATGTAACGGTTTATATAGGGCCAAGGTCTGATTCGACAAATCCCATAGAGGTGGAAGGTTTTGCGGGCATAGGTGAGTATCACGACCGCTTCGTGGTTGATGCTGGGGAGTGCTTAATCGAGTCGCGTGAATTTATCCCTGTGTTCACTTATCAAGATAAGTAAAGAGACCGTTGGAGTTCGAAGCTCATCCTGTTGACTTAGTTGTTATCGTTCTTGTCATGGTGTTGGTGACGCTTGCAGGTCAGCGATTATCTGGCAATACCAAAACGCTCCGCGATTTTTTCAATGGCGGAGGAGACCTGCCTTGGTGGGTTGTTTCAACAAGTATTATTGCGACTCTNGTCAGTGCCGTAACTTTCATTTCGGTACCGGCTGCGGTTTTTGCGCCAGGCGGTAATTTGACTTATTTTCAGGTGGTATTAGGCCTTGCCGCAGGAAAGATTGCGGTAGGGGTTTTGTTAGCTAAGCCATTCTACGATTCTCAAGGCCCGTCCACTACTTACGAGTACATTAGCGCACGTTTGGATACCAATACTGGCGAATTCTCGATGCTCATAGGCCTGTTGCTCGGCGTCATCAATTCTGGAGTAAAGTTGCTTACAGCGGCACTGGTGCTCGATGTAATGGTCGGATGGGGTATCCCGTGGTGTGCACTCTTCGTTGTTTCCATTAGCGTGCTGTGGAGTGCGTTAGCAGGAATAAAGACGGTGATCTGGACCGATTTNGTCTTGTTTATTTTTTTTAGCTTGGGCGCTTTATTCATGCTGCTCTTCATTGGTCTTCGGCTGGATNANTCTTTGTNCGAAGGTNTGCTGTATTTGGATAGCCAGGCAAAACTGGTGTTATTTGATTTTTCGGTGGACCCTGAAGTTCGTTATACGATCTGGGCCGGCGTGTTAGGTGGTGTCGCGTTGAACATCGCCCAGGCTACCACGCAGGGCACTTGGCAAAGAGTGAAGGCCTGTCGTTCTGCTGTTGACGCACAAAAAGCCTACAACTGGGCCGCGGTGTGTTATTTAGTTCATTTGATTATATTGGGCGTTGGGTTGGCTTTAGTGTTGTTTTATGCAGAGTCTCCCCTACCCGTAGAATTCGTTGATGTTCTTCAAGAGTCGCCGGATAGAATATTTCCTTATTTTCTTATCACAGAAATGCCCGTTGGTTTGTCGGGTCTTTTCATAGCAGCTATTTTTGCCGCTGCCATATCCACCCTGGATTCGTCTCTTACCGAGACCTCAGATTTGACTGTTCGGCATATTTATAAGAGATGGATTAATTCAGATGCAACAGAGATTCAGTCGGTGCGGATCGCTCGTCTGAGTTTGATGGTTTGGGGAATGATCTTCCTAGGNGTTTCAATATTGTTTAACCGATATTCTGCGGAAGGGTTGCTTAATTTAACCTTTCAGCTTCCGAACTACGTTTATGGCTCTTTGCTGGGCACTATCCTTTTGGCCCGCTTTGGTGTTGGTCGATTTCGATCGTTTTTGGTNGGATTTGCTGCATCCTGTGTTGTGGTGCTGTTGCTGATTCAATACGAAGTGGCTTTTTTTTACTGGTGCCCCCTCTCNGGTTTAACCATGTACCTCATAGTTTGGATCCTTGAACGCTCGCCGCTCGAAANAACAGGAGTTGTNATNAGTAAGTGACCCTTTGGTTATCTTAAGNTTAATTGAGTACGCGGTTTTGATNGGTTTTGGCAGACTTANGTGNCTCGATTCNGTTNCGTCTTTCTATCTTGATTGGCCCCTGATAACGCATAATTTTTTGTTTGCCCAGGCTACGAAAAGAGTCGGTCCCGTTTTTATTCAAGGTTTGATTGTTTCTTTGAGAGCGATCGCGATCTAGTATCCTAAACGAAGTTGGTGGTGACATGATCTGATCTGATTCTAGGGAATTGGCTCGATTCCTGGCACGCTCTCTGTCGATGAGTCTCTTCTGATGTGCCGTTTGGTTTTTGTCTCCTAATGTGTAAGAAGTTCGGTCATTTGGTTGGTTCCAATTTGATCCATCTCTCTCACGGTTCCTGGCCCTAACCCAACGTTTCTTTTGCAGTCCGGGAAAGATCTGTGAACGTCTGAAGTGGTTTGGGTGGTAAGTCCTTCCGTAATAAGGATGTAAGAAATGAGAGTGCGAATAACGGCTGATCCTGTATTCGCTCCAGGACAATCCAAATACAGAGTCGATTCCATAGAAAGGCCGATCAAAGTAATAACTTGATTCGTAGGGATAGTAGTAAACGGGATATGCATTTGGATAGTAGTGATACACGTTCCTGCTTTGGCGTTTTGTGACCTTTTTATGGTCGTAATAGGGCACGTATATTTTTTCTTTGTTCTTGTGGCGAATCGTGACTTGATCGTCGTCTACAGAGACGATTTGATAAGAGTCCGTTTGAAGATTACCTGACTGGTGAGCCTCATTGCGAAACTGTGTTATCGCCTGCATCAGCTCGTCGGATTGCTCTTCTTCGGCTCTTCCAAGCCGTTCTGTCCACTCGATGTCTCTATCGAGCATGTCGAGNACCTCAGGGTAATTTAGTAGAGCNACTANCGACTCGTCCCATTGAGGATTAATTTTTTGNTGTCTTTGNTTCTTTTTTTTCATTCTGTTGGCGGAGACAATNTGTACAGGGTGACTTGCTGCTTCAAGCGTCAGAGCNAGAAGATCATCCGGAAAAAGTGCGATCGGGCCTACTAAATCGACCAGTTCCTCGGAGCTAAGNNGATAGACCNCAGGGTNANNTGNATTTGCNNCTTGCTTTTNGATGGGCGTCGNTTGAGCGATGTTTATCCAGACGAAGCTCAGAAACAGGCAAATGACCGTTCCCGCCTTTTGCCAAAGCTGATTGGGCCTTTTCATATTAATCGTCGAATGTTTCATATTGCGGACCGAAGACCATTTCTTTCTTGCAGGGTATAGTCCAATCTTGACAACAAAGCAAATGAATCGGATTTAGACGTGAGACTAATAGGGCCCGCTAGCCAGCCTCTGCGTGAAGAACTTGACGTTATGCGAGAGAAAATCGATTTTTCTGGAGCAACGGTGCTGGAAATTGGTTGTGGCGCTGCAACCCGAACCGAACAAATTGCGCGTCATACAGATGTCAAAGCCATCGTTGCAGCGGAGATCGACCCAGTCGCGCACAGCAAGAATCTTGAGAAGCAAGTTAACAAAGTCAGATTTGAATCATTTGGGGCGCAAGAGATACCCTACGAGTCTGAATCCTTTGATGTCGTCATCATGCTGAAGTCACTTCACCATGTTCCGGGAACGATGATGCGACAATCCCTGAGTGAAATTCATCGAGTGCTGAAGATGGGAGGACTGGCTTATCTTTCAGAGCCCGTATTTCAGGGTGATTTGAATGAGGTCATCCGGATGTTTCATGATGAAGAAGCGGTTCGAGAGGCTGCTTTTGAGTCGATTGGTGTGGCGATTTCCTCTGGTCTTTTTAGCCTCCAAGAAGAGTATTTCTATCTCAGTCCGGTTCGAATGGAGTCTTTTAAGCAGTTCCAACAAGCCATCATGAATGCGACTTATCAGGAGCATCAATCTGACGATAGGTTGGTTAACAGGGTAAGAGAAAGGTTTGAAGGTTTTAGGTCGGTAGATGAAAAGAATCCCTTTTATTTTGAAACCCCTAATCGAGTCGACCTGTTGAGAAAAATCTAGGTATTGCGCTTCAAGGTGTCGCAGCCAGCCAACTCACTAAGATGAGGATTAAAGTAAAGCCGCCTGCCCGCTTTTGATCTGATAGGGATAATCTATCTATGCGACTCTTAGGGATGGCAAACCCGGCCAGCAAACCAGATAGGAAACCGAGGATGTGGGCCATAACATCCGTGTTTGCTTGATCGGAGACACCGGTAAACGCGAACATTGCGATGGCGCCAAAAATAGGGGCAAAACCCTTCTTCCATCCGGCTCCTTTAAAGTAACCACTGCGCCAGCTAAAAGCTGGAATGAGACCCAAGGCAGCGAAACAAGCCGTAGATGAACCGATGGAGCGATAGTTTTCGCCCAAGAGCAATCCGTTGGCGAGGTTGGCGGCTGCTGCGCAAATCAGCACGACCAACCATCCAAAACCTGACCCCATGTGGCGCCCGACAAATAAACCAAATAGTGCGCCAAAGAATGAGTTGGCGACTATGTGCGCAATATCGCCGTGGAGTGTTAGTGCAGTGATGGCTCTGTACCACTCACCTTCTATGATTCCTTCGTGAGTCAAAGCGCCAGACTGAAGCAACTGGGCGGAGGTCAATGCTTCGAGGGTGGGCATTAACCAGATGACAGCAAGAAAACCGAGGACGCCGAGCCAGCCGTTATCGACCACAACCGCCTCGACTGCCTTTTCTGCAGATGGGGTATTTTCGAGATGAAAGTCCTTTAGCTGCGTTTTGGCGTCTTCCAGCTGTGCTTGGTTAACCATGACAAGCCATCGGTTGCCGTCATTTCTGAGTTCGTTTTCAATGTTGACGGCCGTTAACACAAGACTCTCTTCCAGCGCATGGCTCCGGTGTTGGTGAGAAGAAACGGCCGACCAGTATTCAAGGTTATTCAATGTACTAATCGTTTTGATGGTTCAAAAGCAGAGACTCTTTAGGGCTTGAAATTTTAGCCATAATCATCAATATATACGTAAATTACTTTGGAATGGTAAATAAACTATGGCGATAGATATGAGATCGGTGTCAGCTGCAGAACTGTCGGTTCTGGAGACGAACAAGGTTTTAAAGAATACGTATTTGCTGCTGTCAGCCACGCTAGGCTTTAGCGCGTTAACAGCCCTTTTCTCAATGAGCCTAGGAATGCCAGGTGGAATGGCGATGATCCTCATGATCGCAGCCATGGTCTTGGGTATTTTTGTGTTGCCAAGGACAGCGAATAGTGCAGCTGGCATAGGCGTAGTGTTTTTAATAACTGGTATGCTGGGCTTTGCTATCGGTCCAATGCTATCGATGTATCTAAAGCTTTCGAGTGGTCCTCAGGTGGTTCTGACGGCGCTTGGTGGTACTGCCGCTATTTTTGTTGGTCTTTCAGCTTATGCTGTTAATTCAAAGAAAGATTTTAGTTTTATGAAAGGTATGCTTATAGGCGGAATGATTACCGTATTTGTCTTGATGCTAGCTAACCTGTTTTTAGCGATTCCCGGATTTCAATTGGCAATTTCTGGTTTCGTTATACTTTTGATGAGTGGTTTTATTTTGATGGAAACTTCTAGCATTGTTAGGGGTGGAGAGACCAATTACATTATGGCCACTTATGGAATGTATTTGAGTATTTTCAATATCTTCATTCACTTGCTCGCGATATTGGGCATCATGTCTGAGGACTAGCAACTAACTAGGTATCAGAAAACCCAGCTAGCGCTGGGTTTTTTTTGGGGTAAAAATGGACTGGACGAAAATATTGTGGGGCTTGATGCTCGTTGCAATGATAGCGTACCTCGTTCCTCAATGGCTGCGATGGCGCAAAGAAGCACCCGAGGCGGAACCAGGGGCATGGGCCGGTGTGATGTTGCCCATAGGAGGCGTTGTCTTATTCGTACTTATACTGATACTGTCGGTACAAAACTGACTTTCTGATGGGGCTT
>PBUF01000047.1 GCA_002727775.1 Gammaproteobacteria bacterium | reverse complement strand
AGCGCTGGAATAGTTCCATATTGTAGCTCTGACATCTTAGCGAGATTGCCATCTCTCTTTGCCACCTCGAACTCTAAGCGGGCGCTCTCTAACTGCTCTTTTTTAATTTGCAATGATTTGAGGACTGTTTTTTCCTCAAGCCAAATTTTTTCTAGTCGACCGTACTCCTTTTCGGTTTCATCGATCTCATCGGTCAAGTCATCAAGTCGCTTCAAACTGCTCTCGTCTGATTCTTTTTTTAGAGCCTCGGACTCCATCTTCAACTGCATCAGCCTCCTATCCAACCGGTCCATTTCTTCGGGCTTTGAGTCAAGTTCAAGCCGAATACGACTCGCGGCTTCGTCGATCAGGTCGATCGCCTTATCAGGCATCTTTCGATCCGTAATATAACGATGAGAAAGCTTTGCCGCCGAGACAATAGCAGGATCAGTTATCTCTACCCCGTGATGTATCTCATAACGTTCCTTTAGGCCCCTGAGTATGGCAATGCAATCGTCTGCATCNGGCTCGTCGACCAACACCCGCTGAAACCTCCTCTCTAATGCGGCATCNTTCTCTATGTACTGACGATATTCATCGAGAGTGGTTGCGCCAACACAATGGAGTTCGCCNCTGGCTAGGGCAGGTTTCAACATATTGCCTGCATCCATAGAGCCCTCAGCCTTACCCGCTCCAACCATGGTATGCAGCTCGTCTATGAATAGAATGATGTCGCCTTCCAGCNCAGACAGATCTTTCAGAACAGCCTTCAGACGCTCTTCAAACTCGCCACGAAATTTAGCACCCGCAATAAGGGCACCGAGATCAAGCGACAANACACGCTTATTNCGGAGTGTCTCNGCAACCTCTCCTGCTACGATTCTCTGGGCCAAACCTTCCACGATCGCGGTTTTACCNACGCCTGGNTCTCCTATCAACACGGGGTTGTTTTTTGTCCTGCGCTGCAAGACCTGAACAGTTCGTCGAATTTCCTCGTCTCTGCCGATCACGGGATCCAGCGACCCCCGAGTTGCCAATTCGGTTAAATCGACTGTGTACTTCTCAAGGGCTTCTCCTTTTTCCCCNTCCTCCTGCTCCGTCTGAACAGAAGCNCCTTTCCTTTTCTGTTCAATCGCCGCCTTGATCAATTCTGGCGCGACATCAACTNTTAGCAAAATATCCCTCAGCGCCTGCTCCTCGATCAACACACCAAGCACCTGGTCTACCGAAATATAAGCGTCACCACTTTTTCGAGCCTGTACATCGCTTTTACTTAACACCCTCACTAAATCACTTGAAAAAGAGATCTGGCCCTGGTTGTGACCAATTCTGGGGTACGTTCCCAGCAAGCCTTCGAGCTGATCTCTAATCGCGCCCACGTCTCCGCCCGCTTGTTGGAGTATCCCTACAGTTGAACTATTTTTGTCGGCTATCAGACTACTGAGGACATGCCCGGGCTCAACTGACGCATGATCAGAGCCTATCGCTAAGGACTGCGCGTCCGATAACGCGTCCTTCATTTTATCCGTAAATTTTTCTGTTCTCAAAATCCTCTCCCAAACCGGTCACGGCGATCTGCATATTAGTTATAATTAGGATGCGGTCGGTTCNGTTAATTTCAAGCGCTTGTCNCTGGCAAGGTTGGACTCTCTTGTTAATATTGTTGCAATCANATGAAGANTAAATTTNTTAAAAAATTCGTCCCTGACGCAAAAACCCTGACTGAAAACCCTGCGCTCAAGCCCCTGCGGCACTTACTGATCAAGAAACACCTTTTTCACTTGAACAGGCGAAGCGTTGCACGCGCAACATTCATTGGNATATTTTGCTCNTTTATNCCGGTGCCCTGGCAAATGATCATAGCGGCCGCGCTATGNGTCTTTTTNAGAGCCAATGTGCCGCTGGGCGTNGCACTGGTCTGGATATCGAACCCCNTCACAATGGGGCCCATTTTTTACTTCACNTACAAGCTGGGNGCNTGGATTCTNGAGATTGAAGCNAATATNACGACCCTCGAATTCAGCNTCNGCTGGTTATGGACTAACTTGGTCAATATNGGTTATCCACTGCTGGTAGGGTCCATNATCTGCGGATGGGTCTCGGCCATCACAGGTTANGCCGCCGTGCACTTTGGTTGGCGTCTTGCCGTCATACGGTCATGGAAAAAAAGGCAGNCTAAGACTTCGTGATTCTTAGTGCAGTGCTGACTTGGGATTCAACCGGACTGCTCTTGANGCCGGCAAAATACTGGATAACACGCAGACTAAAAAAGAAGTACCAGCAATAACAATCAAATCAAATTCTGACACCAAGACCGGCACCTCCACGAAAAAGGATCCGTCGAGCAAGTGCATACCAGAAACCATTTGGAGAAAATCCAAAATCGAGTTCACGTTCTCGGCCAAGAGAACCCCTCCAGAAATTCCCAGGACCGTACCAAGAAGCCCAATAGCGATGCCCTGAAGCAAAAAAACCATCTTGATCAGATTTTTACGAGCCCCCATGGTCATAAGAATTGCTATACCCGAAGACTTGTTACTNACGAGCATCATTTGACCAGAGACAATGTTAAAGGCGGCAATCACTACGACCAGNAAGAGCAGCAGAAACATCATCGACTTCTCGAGCCGAACCGCATCAAACAGCTGCCCGTAGGTTTCTGTCCAAGTTACTACTTCCAACGACGCATTGTTCTCCCTGATCGATCGGGCAAACTGCGGCGCATCCGCAGGGCTGCTCAGTTTCAATTCTATTCCAGTTTCTCCGGAGGACCTCCAATGTTCCGTGTTTTGCGAACGCAAGTTAACAATAGCGAGCTGATAATCAGGTTCAGCTCCTACTTCAAAGGTGCCAATCAATCGATAATTCCATGCCTTCGGACTGACATTGCCATCCACAGATTCCACAACCAACATTTGAACCTGTTGATCGATGGTCAACTGCAATTGCTCGGCCAGAGGCCGGCCCAACAAGAGACCAGCTTCGACTTGGAAAAAACGCTCAACAACCTCTTCGGACAAGCTGTCCACAACGGGCTCGATCACAGACAAGCCTTTCTCATCCACTCCATATATCTGAACAGGTCGCACGCCCGCAAGCGAGCGAACTGCCCCGCTTGTCAGAGAATAATCGTGAAGCGACACTAGCATTTTATTATTTTGGGTAAGTTCCGCCAGGTCTAAATCTGATCCGGGAGAGATTATCCTTATGTGNGGCACCACACTGAGCAATCTAGTCTGAAGTTCCCTCTCAAAACCGCTCATTACGCTGACAACCAACGTCAACAATGCGACCCCGAGTATCAAACCAGCGAGAGATAACCAAGAAACCAACAGAGCAAAACGATTCTGGCCGCGTGACAAAAACCTAAGAGCGANCAGCAAAACAAAACCCATCTTTCTGATCAGACTACTGCTCAACTGGTTTTTCCACGAGAGTTCCGTCTGCGAGCTCGTACACCCTATCAAACTGAGACAACATAGCTTGATCGTGGGTGACCACGAGGAGAGCAATTGACTTGGATTGCGCCAGATCTGTCAGCATATTCATGACCTGCACAGCGCTATCGAAATCCAGGTTTCCGGTGGGCTCATCCGCCAAGAGGATCGTTGGGTTAGCACAAACCGCTCGAGCAACCGCCACTCTCTGTCTTTCCCCACCGCTCATCTGATCCGGAAAATGGTCAAGCCTTTCTGCCAAACCGATCTCAATAAGCAAATCCCCCGCCGCCCGCGCTGACTCCGTAGCTGATGCTCCCTGCAACCTNAGGGGCATCGCGACATTTTCAACAGCACTAAACTCGGGCAACAGATGNTGCGCTTGATAAACAAAACCCATNCCTCGNAGTCGGAGTTGGGCTCGCTCATCAGAGCTGGCCTTGGTCAAGTCAGATCCAATCACGTTAATCACGCCTGAATCCACTTCATCAAGTCCCGCCAGGACGTGCAACAAGGTGCTTTTACCACAACCCGACCTTCCGACAATCGCAACTCGTTCTTTGTTTTTCAATTTCAGATTAAGGTCTGTGAGCACCTCAATCGACCGTCCTCCTTGACTGAAAGTCTTATTGACGTTGATCGACTCTAAGACAGTAGACTCACTCATGCGCCAAAACTCGACTCGGTATCAACTTGGACGCCCTACGGGCAGGATAAAGACTTGCCAAAAAACCAATGAACATAGTGACCAAAAACACTAAAGCTATATCCGTTAACAAAATGTCTACAGGTAGGTANGCGACAAAATATTGACTCATTAAATTTAAATCAAAATTGACGGAAACCAACTCGAAAACAAGAGGCAAGATCAGCGCGAAGCCTACACCCAAGATCAAACCAACCATCACCCCTATCAGACAAATCTGCATGCCCAAAAGACAAAACAAACTCATCAACACCCTGGATCCGGCCCCCATACTCATGAGTATCGCGATGTCGCTCTTCCTGTGCTCGACAACCATTACCATGCCAGACACTAAATTAAAGGCCGCGACCGCTATCAAAAACGACAACAACACGAACATGGTCATTTTTTGAACTGCGATCGCTCGGAATAGATTACCGTTCGTTGAAAACCAGTTGGTAATCGAATAGACACGGTCACCCAACTTGGCTGAAAAATACGGCCACAATGCGCTTGAGTCAAACAGATTCTCGAGCCTCGCATGCAAGCCACTCGGCTCTCGCTGCCTGAAAAGAGCACCAGCGTCGGACAAAGAAATGTAAACGTGTGTCGCGTCCTGAAGCGTCCTTGAATCAAATATGTCGCTTACATAAAACTTTTTCTGACGAAATGCAGAACCAGCAAGGTCCACCTTGCTCTCTGGCAAAAGCAAGGTAACCGGATCGCCGATGCCAACTCCTAGCGTCCTGGCAGTACGATCCCCAATGATCACGTTGAACCTCTTGTCTCCCAGCAAATGACCATTGACCGAATACCGAAAAATTGAGCTGACTTGTGCGTAGCTGTCTGTATCAACTCCATTGATCGACACCCCGTATACTTCACCTTTAGCGGCAATCAAACCCGACCGCTGCATAAAAGGTGCGATCGCGGTAACCCCGGAGTCGTCCAGGTTTTGCAATCTCACTAAATCTTGTTTAGACAGTCCGTCGGCTATCAAGATTTGGGCCTGAGGAAGATTAGACAACACTTTTGTTTCCAATTCTTTTTGAAAACCGTTGACAACCGAGAGAACTATAACAAGAACGCTAACCCCAATTATCAGGCCCAATAACGCGAGTCGAGCAACAAATCCGATCTCCCTATGCTGTTCTACTATGAATCGAGCCGTTATCCAGGAAAGGAGTCGAAGTGTTTTCATGCGGCCTTAGCGTAGCAAATAGCAAACATTGGAACCTAAAGATGAGTTTCGATATTTAATCTCCGATACGGGTAGCTCGTACTGGAAGGTCCTGCGGAGCATCGAGATCCGATCCGGTATCGCATTTGTCTAAATCCCCTCCACAAATCTCGCACTCCATCTCCAATCCTAGCGCCTTCATACCACCACAGCTCCCCTTTATCGGCTCGCGCCCCCAAATAACGCCGATTGCCATCAAGGAGACCAAAACGGTCATCAATATGAATGCGAAAAGAAACGTGCTAGTCATTATCTAGCTCCAAGTATTCCATCATTTGATCATTATACCTTTCCTCTAACCGACCACCAGACTCTTCTAGGAGCAGGTAAACAGGGATACTTTGAGCTTCAGCTAGCTTCATACCGTCTTCATAGCCTAGCACCATCATAGAGGTCGCATAAGCATCGGCCATCATGGCTGACCTATGGAGTACCGTCGCCGATACAATGTTACTTGTAGCAGGAAGTTTGGTACGCGGATCCATCACATGGCTCACTCGACCAACAGCAGTCTCTCGAAAGTTTCTGTAGTCGCCTGAGGTAGCGATAGCTAGGTCAGACAATGCCAGGACCCGCTGAATTCCGCGGCGTTCAGGACTTGGAACTTCGATTCCAATCTTCCAAGGTGTTCCAGCTCGATTTTGACCTTTGGCGAAGGACTCACCACCGATATCCACTAAGTAATCTTTACAACCTAAAGAACTTAGTTTTTCAGCGACCCTGTCCACCGCGTAACCTTTTGCGATAGCAGATAGATCAATGAATAGGTTAGGTTGCTTCTTCACTATCGAATTAGAAGCTAATTCAAGATTCTCCATACCGATTCTTTCTGCAACCGCCTCTTGTTCAAACTCAGTTGGAGTTTCCTCTGCGTTTGTTGGCCCAAAGCCCCAAAGATTTACCAGCGGCCCAATAGTGACGTCGAACGCTCCCCTAGTTTCCTGCCAAACCGTTAACGATGCTCCCAAAACCAAATGCAGCTCTTGGCTGATAGCATATTCACCCGCCTGCAAGTTTTGATTAATCAGGCTTANCTCTGAATCAGNCTCGTACGTGGACATCACGCTGTTTATATGAGCTAGTAAGTTGTCCACNGCCTTTTTCTGNGGNGAGCAGGANTCGCCTTCTCCATAAGTAATAGAATAATAGGTGCCCATCGTGGAACCCTGGAGCTTTGAATACTTCGCCCCACCTCCACATGAGACNAGGCCCGACAAACTAATTATCGCAAGCACACTCAATAAGCTTTTTTTAGACATAAGGCTTTTTCAGCAAATACAATCGGTTAAGAGNCTCTAGCGTTATAACCAGCTAGATCGAAGAGCGGACAAAGCAGCACGAACCCCCATATAATAGAGGAAAGTTATACTGTCGTAAAAAAGTGAGCTTGTAAAAGTCATGTCATCAAAATACTTTGCCCTGTATGTCTTGGGAGGCGCGATCCTGGGCTTAGTCTTGGCTAATCTGGTGGGCGGCCAGACCTGGCTAGACTCATTCACGTCGATCATCAAAGTGATTTTTCTCAACGCGTTGAAAATGATCGTGGTGCCGCTGATCTTCTTTTCTCTTATCACAGGTGTACTCAACCTGAGAAACTCAAACCAGATGACCCAGGTTGGGAGCTACACCATCGCTTATTACGTGAGCACTACCGGCATCGCAATATTAATAGGCTTGACCATCGTGCTGGCGTTAAACCCGTGGGGTGAGATCACCCCGATCGAGTTTGAAGCCGGCAATGATATCCGGTTCTTAGCTGAGAATGATGGAACCATCATTGCAGTACTNACCAGTTTGCTCGACAAAATGTTGGAAAATCCGTTTTCAGCTTTATCCAACAATAACATCTTGGGAATACTGACATTCGCAATACTTTTNGGACTTNGCCTGGCAGCNACNTTACCAAAGGACTCAACGCTACCNATCATCATCGAACAAATCTCAAGCGGCATATACAAAATCACAGGATGGGTTATAGCCCTCCTGCCTGTTGGCATATTCGCGATTACCTANCAACTGGCGAGCAGCATTGATATGGGGACTCTNATATCTCTNGGAGAATTGGCGCTGGTTGTATTTCTCGCTACTTTATTCCATGGAACTTTTGTTCTTCCCGCCATCGCCTGGNTTTTTGGAGGCGTTAAACCTNCGGTCCTCTTTAAAAATATTGCACAGCCCTTGGTCACCGCCCTATCGACCTCATCCAGTGCAGCNACGCTCCCAGTNTCNATGGATNCTGCCCAAAATCGATTTNGAGTGTCCTCAGAAGTCAGCTCAGTGGTCTTGCCGCTTGGCGCAACGGTGAACATGGACGGCACAGCTCTGTTTGANGGNGTCGCCGCAGTNTTCNTGGCCCAAATGTTCGGAATTGCCTTGGACCCAATTACTATCACGACAATATTTTTGGTCGCGATGATGGCGTCCATCGGCGCACCTGGAATACCCTCNGGCTCCATGGCAGGAATGCAATTGGTATTGCTGGCGNTCGGGATACCACTTGAGGCCATTGCTCTNCTGTTGATGATCGAGCGACCACTAGACACATTCAGAACCGCCGTTAACGTCCAGGGAGATCTGGTAGGCAGCCTGGTGGTTAACAAACGAGTNACTNTTNAATGANATCGAGAATACTGCTGCTTAGACACGGACAAATACAGGCCAACGTCGACGGTCATTGGCANGGNTCGACCGACAGCGCTTTAACAGATTTTGGAGTTAGACANGCCAAAGAGACNGGCAGCTTTCTTGAGAAGAACGCCAACATCNGGAAAGTTTTTTCGAGCCCTCTCNAGAGGTGCCTGCANACAGCGCANCACGCAAGCGGCTTCGANTTAGAAGACATTGAAANCGTNCCCGGTTTTGCTGAAATGTCCATCGGGGACTGGGAAGGCACNCCCTACAAACTACTCNNGNAAAAATATGACTTCATCAACCGGAGCACGNTTGATGTTAATTATGCGGCCCCCAAAGGCGAATCCATNCAACAGGTATTTACTCGGTTCGAAAGCGCNCTAACCTCGATGCCAGATAATCTAGAGCTGTCGCAAGACATTTTAGTGGTCAGNCANGGTGCGGCCCTTGCCATCGCNTTGGCCGGNCTGGTTGATGGCGACATCACGAAGTGGCAAAACTACTATTTCAGCAATTGCAGCCTAACAGAGNTACATTTAGACCCTAAGCCTACGCTCGGCCAACTCAACAGCAGTGCACACCTTGCTAGCTTAGGTTAAAGTTAGTCTAAGCTTTAAANTAAGAGGGAGACCCATGACTGAATTTTGTCTTGTAGAGAAAAAAGACCACATNATGACTGTGAGGATCAATCGACCAGATCGATTGAATGCATTACATCCGCCCGGCAATGCGGAACTGGGAGAGGTTTTTGATGACTTCGCTGCTGACGACGACATGTGGGTCGCTATCATCACTGGAGAGGGGCGCGGGTTTAGCGCGGGTAACGATCTTCGATATCAAGCAGAGGGCGGGGAACGTGTACCGATGCCAAGGGGTTTTGGGGGTCTNACTTCACGTTTTGACCTGCACAAACCAGTCATCGCCGCGGTGAATGGAGTCTCAATGGGTGGCGGGTTTGAGATTGCGCTTGCCTGCGATCTNATTATCGCTTCTGAAAAAGCNATGTTTGCGCTTCCAGAACCNAAGGTAGGCCTAGCTGCTCTTGCGGGCGGACTAAACAGACTGCCAAGACAAATTGGTCCCAAAAGAGCTCTAGGGATGATTTTGACGGGGCGGCACGTCAGTCCGGAAGAAGGGAAAGAACTCGGCTTCGTTAACGAAGTAGTTCCTCANGATGAGTTGATGGATGCGGCCATGAGATGGGCAAACCTAATCTTAGAGTGTGCTCCCCTATCGATTCGCGCCAGCAAGGACGTCGTGTACAAGAGTCTGGACAGTGCATCTCTTCAAGACTCTATGGAAGCCCAATATGACAGCGTGAAAGCAATGGTTGGCAGTGAAGACTTTGTNGAAGGTCCCAAAGCGTTTTCAGAAAAGAGACCGCCCAACTGGCAGGGGAAATAAGGGAACTGAATATGGTCTTTACGCTTTGAGATCCAAAACATGGGTTAGCGTAAAGACCGGATTCTAGCCAAAACAACAAAATTCAGGGAGAAGCAAAGTGAAGGTAACTCACAAGGAGTTAATCGATAACGCGTTAAGTGAAATTGAAACCCTCGAGGTAGACGACGCGGTCGCGCTATTGGANAAAGAGGACACTGTTTTTGTNGATCTGCGAGATCCCAGGGAACTNCAAAGAGAAGGTAAAATCCCNAACGCCTTCCATGCNACTCGGGGCATGATCGAATTNTGGGTTGATCCCAGCTCTCCCTANTACAAAGACATTTTTGGATCTGGCAANCGCTTCGTCTTTTACTGTCAAAGTGGATGGCGATCAGCGCTGGCNACNAAAACTGTTCAAGATATGGGTCTGGAGAANGTCTGTCACATCGGCGATGGTTATCGGGGCTGGAAAGACAGCGGCGCGCCGACTGAAATAGTTGAAAAGAAATAACGACTAAATCATCTCTGAGCGTAAATCTTTACCAATAATCTAAAATGAACTTAGTTGTTTATGGTTTGGCATTCTCTGGGGGCTTCATNATCATGTCGCTGGAACTTCTNGGCGGAAGGATCCTTGCCCCTTATTTNGGCAGNAGCATTTATGTTTGGGGGAGCATCATCACGATCTTTATGCTCTCNTTGTCAGGTGGCTACCTGATCGGGGGGAAACTGTCTACGCGTAGCCCAACCATGACGAAATTTGGGATTATATTCCTCTGCGCGGCTCTTCTCCTTGCTCCTTTGNTTTACCTGTCCGAGATGGCCATGGAGCTGATCTTTCTGTACGTTACGGATCCTCGTTANGGTTCACTNTTGGCNTCGACNGTNCTTTTTATGGTGCCCACTGTTTTCCTCGGTATGATTTCCCCTTACTCCGTGCGTTTGNTGATCGAATCAGTAGCAAGGTCAGGAGAGGTCGCCGGCAGGCTCTATTTTGTTTCTACGCTNGGCAGTTCGCTTGGNACTCTCGCTACATCCTTTTACCTAGTCCTGTGGTTCGAGATCAATACGATTCTCATCTTTATGACAGCCTCTCTCATAGTATTGTCCGCCATAGCGATAGGCTCTGATAAATGGTTAGCCAGATGAGGATCGCCATTCTCTGCTGGTTTTTTTTACTACTACTCTTGGGACCTGCTCGGCTTAACAGTGACATCATNCACAAAGAGCGNTCGCTCTATAGCAANGTGATNGTAAAGAAGATTGGCGCNAACACGTGTCTCCAGTTNACCGTCCGAAAAGACACGAAAAATCAGAGCTGTTTTAACCCTAAAGCNNCGGAGCGGCTGGTTTTCGCTTACGCAAAGATGACCATGGCTTCGATACTATTGATGCCTGAGCCAAAACACATCCTCTTCGTAGGTCTTGGAGGGGGCACGTTACCAATGGCCTTTCACAGACTGTTTCCAACTGCAGTGATTCACGCGATCGAGATAGACACCGCTGTTACCAAGGTCGCAAAAAAATACTTCGACTTCACAGAGAACGATCAAATTAAGGTTTTCGATCAAGACGGNAGAGTATTTACNAAAAGAGCCTTGGCCAACTCNTTCAAGTATGACTTGAT
The DNA here is from genome assembly GCA_002727775.1 of Gammaproteobacteria bacterium. Lineage (GTDB taxonomy): Bacteria > Pseudomonadota > Gammaproteobacteria > Pseudomonadales > Azotimanducaceae > UBA4421. The sequence continues at coordinate 22,548 of PBUF01000047.1, read as the reverse complement.
CATTCTCGACGCCTTCAACGGCGATTACATACCGGAGCACCTGATGACTCAAGAATACCTTCAAGAAAACAAGGCGATTCTTTCANAGAAAGGTTTATTGGCGTCAAACACGTTTACCANAAGCGNNTTNTACGATCATGAATCAACNACTTACGCCTCGGTATTTGATCCNTTGCTCAACTTTAAGAGGCCAGAAACAAACAACCGTATTCTCTTGGCGCCGAATGAGCCNATTNATCGAGCACAAATTGTCAGCAGAGCAAAAAAATACGGNCCACGTATNGCTAAGTTCAACGTTCCTATCGCTGATTACGCACAAGACATTCTCGAAGCTTTAGATGGTCAACCNGATTGGAATACCGATGCCAGGGTTCTTACAGACCAATACTCTCCTGCCAACCTACTAAATTCCAGGTAGCTAGCCCGAATTCCAGTATTCGTCCTTTAACAAGCGCTTATAGAGTTTTCCGGTGGGGTGCCGGGGCAGTTCTTCCCTAAAGTCGATTGTTCTTGGACATTTAATGTGNGANAGACGCTCCCGGCAGTAATCAATCAACTGAGCCTCAAGCAACGGGTTTGCTTCACTATGATCCTTGAGCTGGACAACCCCCTTCACCTCCTCCCCAAAATCTTCGTTCGGAATACCAAAAACTGCGACGTCCATCACTTTTTCGTGGGTAATCAGGACATTCTCAGCTTCCTGCGGATAAATATTCACCCCTCCTGAGATAATCATGAAGTGCTTGCGATCAGTCAGATAGAGGTAGCCTTCCTCATCCAGGTAACCCACATCGCCCAAAGTAGTCCAGCCTTTTGAGTGCTGCGAACCCAGAGTTTTCTCTTGGTCGTTGTGATACTCAAACTCTCCGCCGCCCTCGAAATAGATGGTGCCGGGCTCTCCCGAACTCAATTCATTTCCTTCATCATCGCAGATGTGTATTTGACAGTTCAGGGGACGCCCAACAGAACCTTTGTGATCGAGCCACTCCTGAGAATTCAACTGAACGAAGCCGTTGCCTTCAGTGCCAGCATAATACTCAAAGACGATCGGGCCCCACCATTCGATCAGCTCTTCTTTAATCGGTATCGGACAGGGCGCCGCGGCGTGTATCGCACAGCGAAGCGAACTCATGTCGTACCCCTCCCGCACCTCTTTGGGAAGTTTTAACATACGCACAAACATGGTTGGCACCCACTGACTGTGTGTCACGCTATGACTCTGGATCGCTTCCAACGCAAGCTCTGGATCAAAATGCTCCATTACTATGACCTTAATACCCGACTGCAAGCAGCTCATGGTGAAGGTCATAGGAGCCGCATGATACAGCGGAGCAGGAGACAGGTAGATCGACTCCTCCGTAGCCCCGTAGAGCATCTGCATCATCGATACTTCTTCTTTATCTTCATAGGTTTCTTCACTAAGCGGTCGCTTAACGCCCTTCGGATAACCTGTAGTTCCAGAAGAATAGAGCATCGGCCCGCCAAAACTCGGATCGTCGATCAACGAGCTAGGCCTGCTGGCTAACGCCTCCTCCCATGACTCAAATCCGGGTGCAACACCATCCAGCATATAGCAGCTCAGCTCATCTGATAGCTTCCCAATCAGAGGCTCCGCGACCGCTAGTTGACTCTTCGAGGTTATAAACAGCTTGGCCTCACAATCCTTAACAATATATTCGACCTCTTCTTGTTGGAGGCGCCAACTAATCGTTGTGTAATAGAGGCCGGAGCGCTGAGCTGCGCAAACGATTTGAAAAAACAATGGGTGATTTTCCAACAATATCGCAATGTGGTCGCCCCGCTTTAGTCCTAGATCACGAAAGAGTTGTGCTCCTTGGTTAGCGGCGGCCTCGAGTTCGCCATAAGTAACCTGCCGTTGTCCCTGCGCCATGACGTAGGCGACCTTCTCGGGCTGATTTTCAGCAAAAGCACTTATTCCCATCTGGCTCTCCTCGCACTTGGACTAATTTTCAATTTAACTCTTCCAGACTCAGCGAAGCGGAATTCATGCAAAACCTTAAGCCCGTGGGCTGAGGCCCGTCAGGAAACACATGCCCCAAATGCGCGTCGCAACGACTACAGAGCACCTCTAACCTGCGCATCCCAAGACTCAAATCCTCTCTTGTCTTCACTGAGTCCTCGTCAAGCGGCGCAAAGAAACTCGGCCAACCACACCCGGCATCAAATTTTGTATCGGAGTCAAATAGAGGCGCATTGCAACATTTACACCTGTATGTTCCAGCAGTTTCTGTGTCCCAGTAGATACCCGTAAAGGGCCTCTCGGTCCCCGCCTGCCTTGCGATAAGATATTCTTCTTCTGTTAGCTGAGCCTTCCACTCTTCTTCGGTTTTTACGATTTTTTCCATCTTTGTCCTCACTAAACAGATCAATGATCCTGTATTATAACCCTACTCAATCTAATCAACGCCACCGGCAACCAGTAAGCCTGCTCAGGACCAAAATAAAGGTGATCAATGACAGATACAAGTAACAAGATCAGAGCAGAGATCCGAAAGTCGCAAAAGCTCGACGGCGTACTTTATGACATAAGGGGACCCGTCTTAAAAAAGGCATACGAGATTGAGGAGTCTGGCCATGAAGTCATCAAACTTAACATTGGTAACCCAGCTCCTTTTGGTTTTGATGCGCCCGCACACATTCTGCACGAAGTCGAAAGTAATATAAAAAACTCACAGGGATACTCAGANTCGAAGGGCCTCTTATCCGCAAGAGAAGCCGTTTGCGAACACTATAGACTACTGAAAGTTCCTACGCTCAATCCTGATGACGTGTATATCGGTAACGGAGTGTCCGAACTGGTTGTCATGGCACTTCAAGCATTGATCAACAATGGAGATGAGGTTCTNATACCGGCACCCGATTTTCCTTTGTGGACTGCTGCCACGTCTCTTTGTGGAGGCTCGCCCAAACANTATCTATGCGATGAGTCCACTGGCTGGGAACCCGATCTCGATGACATACGCTCTAAAATCTCGAGGCGTACGAAAGCGATCGTGATCATCAACCCTAACAACCCAACGGGTTCGGTNTACAGCAAGAAGANACTGGAATCACTTATCGAACTGGCGCGANATCACAATTTGGTGGTTTTTTCTGATGAAATTTACGACAAGATTTTATTCGATGANAGCCACTTCCAACCCACTGCAACANTCGCTGAAGATATTTTGATCGTCACTTTTAGCGGACTTTCGAAGTCTTACCAGGTTGCCGGATTCAGAACGGGGTGGTTAGTNATTAGCGGGCAGAAAAAAATGGCTGAGGATTATATCGAGGGACTGGAATTGCTCTCGTCAATGCGACTCTGTTCAAATGTTCCCACGCAACACGCGATTGCCANCGCTTTGCAGGGNAATCAAGAGTACCTGTCNTTGACCAAGCCAGNAGGTCGATTATTTGAACAGCGAAATCTNGCNNATCAAATGATCAATCAAATTGAAGGCGTCAGCTGCGAAAAACCGATGGGCGGATTTTATCTATTTCCCAAACTGGATATCGCCCACTTTAATATCGAGAGTGACGAGCAATTCGTTTTAGACTTGCTGGAAGAGAAACAGGTGCTCGTCGTTCAGGGTTCAGGGTTTAACTGGTCTAAACCGGACCATTTCAGGATCGTCTTTTTGCCTGAGCTTACGATGCTCCGTGAAGCAATTTCCCGGATAGAAGACTTCTTGTCGTCGTATCAACAAGCGACAAAAAAATAAATCAGGCTGATAAGCTAACCCTCGTAGCAGAAACTTAATACCTTGAGGCCACGTTCAGGATAGAGGTCCGGAAAGTCAGGGTGTGGGTCAAGCAACTCGTCAAAGCGACAGGCCGGACACCAACGCGCCATTTGATTCACGATGAAATCGCTGCCTAAAAAAGGAGAATTCAAACAGGCCACTATTACTGCGCCTCTCTCTGCAAAGTCTGGTAAACGTTTTAGAATCTGGCCGTAGTGCTTTTCGGCGTTAAAACTTCCTCGCTGGTTGGTTGGAGGATCGATGATGATTACACCATAGCGTCCCAGTTGTTTTATCTTCCGCCAGGAGCGAAAAATATTATGAGAGAGCATCCTGGTCCTGCTTAAATCCAAGTCATTTAGCTGATGATTATCTTTCCCCCAATCAATCGCGTTTTTGCTCATATCAATATTAACGACAGACTCTGCNCCATTAACGAGCGCCGAAACCGAAAAAGCACAGGTATAGGCAAACAGATTTAGGACCTTCTTGTTTTTTACTNTCGGCGCCAGCCATTCCCGCACGTGCCCCATATCTAAAAAAAGCCCCACATTCTGATTCTCTAAAAGCCTNACCCAATACTTTTGGCCTAGTTCCTTTGTGANATGTTTCCCCGGGACGTGCCCTACCAGAATCTCGTTGCTTATCTTTCTGCCCTGTCGAGTTTGAAGGACCAGCCCCTCGGCAATTTGAANCTCATCAAACAATGCAGTCATGGACTGNCGATNGGACGATCGCAANCCCTCATCGTAGNTGACCACCTGTAAATAAGGNGGAAACCAGTTAACAACCAAGTGCTCATAGCCGGGGTAACACATGCCACGACCGTGAAACAGACGCTTGGCCTNCCTNGTATCGGCCGAGTTNAATCGTTTTAGCGCTTCAGCGACNNCCTCACTCACCAGACAGCTCACTATCGACTCGGTGTAACACCCTATCGTTGAAGCCAGTCACCACTTCGGCAAGCCCTTTGAATCGATCATTTAACGATGGATCTCCAAGGTCGACCAACAATGGATTGCCGTGGAGACTGGACAACTTGGTTCTAGTACCAACCAGCACGAACTGCGAAGGCCAGACCAAAGAAGAAAGCGCTTCGGCATTGAGTTGCTGATTCCCTCTCCCCAGCAAAAACCCCTGCCCACGGGTAAANCTAATAACCAGATAATCTATTTCNTGTAANAGCTGGTTAATCTGGTCAGCCGTCAAGTCAAGCATCCACCCGTCGTTCGGCGAATACATATCAAACCCCAACAAGGTGGACGATTCTTTTGNTAAACCGAATCTTTCTTTTATNTCCCGGCAAGTGCTNCCNGGCCCAAAGAGCANCCTTTTCTCCGCGTAGCACTCCTCCAATTCTGACGCTATTTCTTGAACAGCCAGCTCTTCACTTTCTTTTCCCCCTACTTTCGTCTGCTGAAGGTATCTGCCGGTCTTGGGCACTAGTACCTCGCCATAATATTGAGTCTCTATTCCTGAGGAGTTGACGTAATCTCGAATTTCCGCTGTTTCGAGATTTACCATTTGACCAGTAATTAGCCCCTCCANAATGCTGGCGGTCGNGACAGGAGTCACTGAAAAAACCCCGCTGTGCATTTTAACTCCTGAAGGCAAGCCGATAACGGGCGTCTTTGAATTTAATTCCAAGCCCTCTAAAACATCTCTAGCAGTTCCATCTCCGCCAGCAAAGACGATCAAATCGCAGTCGCTCTNTNCAAAGCNTTTCACNGTCTCTATTGTGTCCTGCGCAGAAGNNGGAAGCGAAGNCCGATAAACAGACTCGAAGTCGATTTGATACAAGTCAAACAAGTCTCCACCCATGGGCCCAGCGACCGATACCCAATGAACTTCTTCGTTTAAGCGAGCTCTTGAACTGCGGAGAGATTCTAGGAATAGCTTACTTCTGTCCATAGCGTGCCCACGGTGAAGCTCACGAATCTCATCGGACAAACTATCGCTGCCCTTCAGAGCCAGAGGACCTCCGATACCGGCCGTAGGATTCATGACAAAGGCTACCTTGAGCATGATCTAGAGCTAACCGAGCACTATTCCTGAGACGTACTCACCAATCGCCAACGATGAAGTCAGTCCAGGAGACTCTATACCTAACAAATTGATCCGACCTTCAACTCCATGACTATCCGGCCCATGAACCAGAAAATCTGCGGCGGGCGAGCCTTGGTTACTTATCTTGGGGCGTATCCCGGTGTAACCTTCCTGCATCCTCGCGGGCTCTATGCCCGGATAATATTCTCGAATCGCGGCGACAAAATCGTGAAAATGGCTGCTGTCAAAGGAATAGTCTAAATCGTCTTGCCATCTCACGTCTGGACCGAATTTTACTTGCCCAGCCAGATCCAGGGTCACATGAACCCCAAGACCACCAGCTTCTGCCACGGGATAGACCAGGCGACTAAACGGCTGATTGCCCGAGTATGAATAATAATGTCCTTTGGCATAGAAGCCCCGAGGTGCGTCGGGCGTATCAATAGCCAACTCTGGAGCCGAGAGCCCCGCGCTNTTGATAATCCANTGTGCGGCCAATTCAAAGTCTGGCGTTCTCACTATCCTGTNGGCGCCGGAGGATTCAATTTCAATAACCTTNGTCAAAAAGGCGATCNTACCNCCATGAGATTCAATATCCGATTGAAGAGATAACATGAACGCGTGGGAATCGATAATCCCGGTGGACGGTGATAACACCGCGCCGACCGCCTTAACTTCCGGTTCTAGCTCGGCCACCTCGCCAGACTCTATCCAGCGCAAATCACCTACCCCATTNGCGTTTGCCTTTTGAATATATTCAGTAACCACCGGGACTTGTTCTTTTTTTGAGGCGACAATAATCTTGCCACACTGTCTGAAGGGTATATTTCGTTCGCTACAATAACGGTAGAGCAACTCCTTCCCTCGAACACAAAAACGCGCTTTNAGGCTGCCCTCCGGGTAATAGATCCCTGCATGTATCACTTCAGAATTTCGAGAACTCGTCTCGGTCCCGATTGCGTCATGCTGCTCCAGCACGACAACCTCTTTACCACTTTTAGCCAGCTGCGCTGCCACAGCCAAGCCCACGACTCCGGCTCCTATAACGATCACGTCGACTCTATCCATTGATGCCGCGAGACTCGTTTATATTTTGTGAAGGACAACAAACGCCTTTCATCAGGGTTCTCTTAAAAACAGATGCTCTTGAATGTACCTGACACTCTAGTCGATGAAGTTCTTGTTCCTTGGTAAGTTCAAGCTGGCCAAGGAACTGGTCAGTGTCCACCTCCAGATTGTCGGCGCTCGGATGAAATATCACTTGCGCACAATCCGAAAAAATCCACTCGAGGGCCTGAACTCTGCGTTCAAATNTAAAAAATTGATCTTGNTCCAGTGACGTTCGAGGAGGCGGCGAATATTCATATCCAAAGTCAACCTGAGCTCTGCGGGCAGGTCCTGCGATGCACCAGTGGGCCGCCTCATGGAGTGCCGACGAGGCATAATCACTGCGGTAGATGAGTTTNCCAGTTTGATCTGTTCTCGGCGGAATGTATTCAGGTTCGTCTGCGCCACCCCGCATCTCCACGCGATATTTTTTGCCAAAACAGGCGTTGAAACAGTGCTGAACCTGCATCGAATTCAATTCAAATAACCTCGACCTGATTAAGGAAATNATAGTAACTATCTGATAAATATGGTTTTCCTTTCAACAAATGGTCCAAATAGTCACGTTCTGGAAGTAAATTTTCTTGAAGTAAGGCCTCATTAGCAAAGTAGGTCCAAGCCCATCTATCGCCCTCGGCTGTTTCAAGACTCACCATATCGCGCCCGTAATTCACGGGCGCGCGCTCGAAGGGGTCCATTTTGAGGATCTCCTCAGGTGACGCTAGCTCGTAAAGAACGCCCTCGACGACGCTTTTTTTATCATATTCTATATTCGCGTGACCGACCCCTGGGATCCCTGTGCTGCGTTTGTTAAAAAGCATCCTGAATCCTCTCAAAGTGGCGCCTGTTTCGCCTCGTGTAAACAACCCTCGGTCGGCTACTCGTTCGGGGTTCATGTTCGATCCATAAGCGAAATAAAAATGTCCGCTAGTCATTCAGAATTACCCTTTCCGGATCCAGAACTCAAATCGGGAGTCAGAGACGACTGAATCGACCATGTCATGTTTCATGAACCTGCAAAATTGCTCGAGGTCTCTCTGCGTGGTGGGGTCGGTCGCAAGAATATACAGGACCTGACCGCTCGCCATTTCGCGAACTCGGTTTCTGACCAACATTAAGGGTTCAGGGCAAACGAGGCCACTCGCGTCTAGCTCAATATCTGATTTCAAGCGCTCAACAGAACAATTACGAAAAAATATTTTCACACGGCAAGAAAAAGATCACAACATCGTGCAGGTTTCCACCTNGAAGACTTGACAGTTATCCAGCGTTCAACCAACCTAGTGTCCCTAATCAAGGACGATTATTCTGTCTTACAAACATCCCGATAAAAATTCTCCCCATAATACGCTGTCAAGGCACGTCAATTTATTCGCGACANTTCTGGCTTGTGTTCTCGCCGCCTTTCATGCTTTCGCTCAAAACGAGCAGCTTACTCAGGACGGCCAAACCGATCGCGCCAGCCCAACGATCAACAGCGCTGAGTTATCAGGCATAGACGAATACAGCTTCCCCAGAAGGCAGATAGAACTCGGTGAGGCTGAGGAGGCATCGACTTACCTTGAGACGAGAATCGAGGACATCGAAAGTAAGGAGCACCTGACTCACCCCGACTTAGTCGAGCCGCTGATCCTGCTGGGAGACGCTCNAGTGGCCCAGGGCCAGATAAAAGAAGGGCTTCTGCAATACGATCGCGCGATTTTCGTTCAGCGAGTAAATTTTGGTTTATTCGACTCTAACCAGCTGAACATCATCTACAAGGAAGCGGACGGTCTGAAACTTCTGGGAGATTTAGAAGAAGCTNAAAAAAGAGAAGAATACGCATACGAAATACTCCAGCGCGCGTACACTCAGGACGACCTGCGCCGTATTCCAGGTCTCGTCAGGCTGGCCGANTTTTATGACAGCATTTACGCTTATCTAGCTAGCAGNGTCTTCTACAGAAAGTCATTGCAGATACTGATCGCGAACGGTCGAGAATGGGAGCTCGAGGCCATACCGCTTCATAACGGGATAGCCCACTCCTATTTAATGGAGCGCTTTCCGCCCTTCTACGTCTCCGACGGCTTTGATTCTCGATCTATTGGGATCGTGCCNGGANTAAATGATGCAGACCTTTTTCAACAAAACCTGAGNATCAACAATTTTCCTGAAGGNGAGCGAGCACTGCAGGCCGCGGTCACNATTGCAACACAGCAAGAGCCTCAGAATACAGAGCTCATCGAAGAGACGACCATGCGCCTGGGCGACTGGCACCTCATGTGGGACCGCCAAAAGGANGCNAACGCGCTATTTACCTCGGTTTACCAATCGATGGAAGCCAGAAACATAGACCCCAATCTCACNTTCGCCAAACCAAAACTGATCTACCTTCCAGAACCCAAAACGCCCAAGCCAAAGGGCCTCCTGTCATCGGCTGAACCCGAAAAGGGAGTCGTCGAGTTAAAATTTCTAGTCAAGACCAACGGCAGGATAGCCAAAATGGAGACGGTCAGGTCGGAGCCCCCCAAACAAATGGAATTTCAANTTCGCAGGAGTCTTCGCGACGCGGTTTTCAGGCCNGCTTTCTTTGAGGGGATTCCAGTCAAAAACCACCCCCACACGTTCGTCTACGAATATGACTACTTTCCCTCAGAAGACTTACCGGATCCGATCCCCTAGCCTAGGGTTGAAGTCAGGCGCGGTGACCTTATGATAAAGGCTAGNANCTNNCTTCGGTGACGAGCAAAATCTTCACCGAATAGCCTCTGTCTTAAGACTAGGAGCGAACATGATACTTCACCGTTTTATCTANAGGTCTCTTCGCCGTCTGCCTTCNCAGGCTCTAATGCCATTTTTNNTAGNATCNATGNTGACGGCTTGCGCACCAATCACGCCGCCCCCGAGCCTTCCGTCTCCTATTAGCATTCCTAGCATGCCATCAAGCAGCAGCTCACCGTCGAGCATGCCGAGCTTACCTTCACCGAGTAGGCCCANCGCACAGCCTAGTTCACCTAAGATGCCCTCGGGAGCACCTCCATCAGGAGCCCAAGACTCTGCATCGGCNCCGGNTTCTCAGAAACCCGACTTCCCGAAAAACAGCACCGGAGAAGAAACTTCAGACTCCGATGACCCAGGAATCTTTGATCCTCTAGCAGGAGAGGCCGACGAGGCGAATGACAAAAAAGAAGATAGTCAGGAGCTGAGCTGGGAGAAAACCAAGCCTAGCTCGAGCTCAGCATGGGAAACCAGCAACGAAGCCCCAAGCGAATCTGCCCAAAGTTCCCAATCTGGCGGTTCTGGCGAGGAACGCCCGGACACACAAACCGCCCAGCAGGGGAAGCTTCAATCGACGCTCGATGATTTTGACAGAGANATNATGAANGANAGNCANGTTCTNGCNGCCAGCGAAGCNCCNGCCNCGGAATCACAGCTCAAAGTCCAGGAGACAGAACAAGAANCTAGTCGCGGACCNGGCGCGGAACAGGAAAACAGGAGTGTTGAGGGANGNTCCGGTGGCTTTCAGGTGAACGCACAACCCATCCCGGTTCGGCGCGCAGGAACCCCAATACCAGACGACATACCCGATGCGCGTGACGACGACATCATCGCGCGACAGCTTCGCGAGGCGGCCATGCAGGAGGAGGACCCGGTCTTGAAGGAAAAGCTATGGGANGAGTACAAACGNTATAAACGAGGCTAANCAGTGAGATTGCTCCTGAATCCAACCNTCTTAATGATCTGGCTAATAACTGGTCTANNCGGCTGTTCCACCCAGACCGTGAGGGTCGTCGATATGACGCCGCCCAAACAANTGACCCAGAGCTTACCAGAGGACCAACTCCTCGACGTAGGAATATCCACTTTCGTCGGCAACATCCCAGAAGACTACGACGAGCGTATCGCACAGATCATCAGTCCCGAGATACGCCGCGCAGAAATACAATACCTCCCCTACATCACAAAAAACCTGATCCAATCCTCGGGCAACTGGGGCGCCGTCAGGGTCGTCCCGAGGCCGAGCCTAGCNGTCGACGTGATCGTGAGCGGAGAGATCATCGAGTCCACTGGCGAAACGTTGAAGCTCAAAATCGCTGNCCACGACGCCACGGGAAGACAATGGTACGAGAAAGATTACAGCGCCCTNGCAAGCAAATACGCTTACGAGGACTCTTTTCCCCAAGACATCGACGCCTTTCAATCGATCTATAAAGAGATCACCGACGATCTCTTGGAGTATCGCTTAACCCTTAGCANGANCGANATCCAGCANATTCGAGCGGTCGCAGAGATGCGTTTCGCACAATCCTTCNCAAGCGAGGCGTTTGGNGAGCATGTAANTCANGAAGAAAGCGGACAGTATCGACTTCTAAAATTACCTTCTGAAGACGACCCGATGTTAGCCAGTGTCAGAAAAGTAAGAGAACGCGAGTACCTCTTCATCGACNCCATCGACGAGTACTACGCGAATTTCCATCGGAGCGTCTACCCAACTTACCAAGTGTGGCGGAAGGCGAGCTACGTCGACATGATCACCTACAAGAAACTCCAGACACAGGCAAAAAACCGCATAGTAGGCGGCGCGATAGGACTGGTTGGCAGTGTGGGGACAATCTACGCCAGCGACGACTGGGCGGCCGATACCAGCGGCATCGCGGGCGTTATTGGCAGNGCNACGGTCATCTCAAAGGCCATACTCAAGAAAAACGAAGCAGAACAATACGCCGAGCGCCTGCGNGAACTGGCAACAGAGACCGAAAGAGAACTNGTCCCGACGACCATCGAACTTGAAAATCGAACCGTCAAATTACAAGGNAGCGTCGANGAGCAGTACACGGAGCTCAGGAGTATCTTGAAAACACTTTACTACGANGACCTGGGGCTCCCCCTACCGGAAGGACCATCGGTTGAGTGAGCTGAACGACAAATCGGGCAACCAGCAACCGATAGAGCCNATTGAGGTAACGCTTACTGATCCCAACAAGCTATCCAAAATCGCGAAATCGACACCCAGTCGGCGCTTGCTTCTGACNGTTGTGGCAAGCGCTAGNCTTNCCTTGATCATGCTCTGGGTCTTTCAGGAACCCAATCCGTTACCCCAAGAAAGCANGGANAACACACCGCCNAGCCAGATCGAAACGCCTTCAACGACCAGAGAGAGCCGCACGCAATCTGTCGCGCCCTTCGAGAGCCTCGCCAAGCAAACGGCTGATCAAAAAGCAAAGGTCGTTATCTCGGAGTACATGGCCATCGAGAAGAGACTGAACAACGAGATATTCATCGATCAAGCGCTCAACCCGGAGATCCTCAAGGCCGAAGAACTCGCGCTGGCCGGAGACAAGCTCTACTACTCGGAGCAATATGACGAAGCGCTAGCCCAGTATGATCAAGCCACCGAGACTCTGAAAGCCCTAGTCAGTAGCGCAGAGTCCAAATTTGATTCATTACTCAAAGAGGCCCGGCAGGGCCTAACGGACCAACAAACTGAAACAGCAAAACGTTCAATAAGCGAGGCCCTGTTCCTCAAACCGGGATCTGAAACCGCTAAGAGAATCGAAGCGCGGATAGCACTCCTGCCCCAAATAATAGATTTATCACGAGACGCCAAAAATGATGAACTGGCAGGGGACTATAAGAACGCCCTAGACACCTATGAACAGATCAAACAGATCGACCCGCTGACATCGCAGATTAATGAAACCATAGCGACGGTCACCGAACAGGTGCGCCTTCAGCAGGTCCAGGAGCTCCTCACGAACGGNTTCAAGCTTCTGGAAAGCGAGAGNTTNGAGCTTGCGAGGAGAGCCTTTCAGCNGGTCCTGGACNTNGACTCTGAAAACCAAACCGCCCGCTCNGGGCTTGAACAGATCGCGGTAAGCAAGGACCTATTTACGATCAAAGAAAAAAACAGCGTCGGAAAAATCGAACTCAGCAGCGGCAAATGGGAGAAGGCGCGACAAACCTACGAAGAGATCCTTCTTATCGACTCAAACATCCAGACGGCCATCGAGGGCCGGAACCTGGCCATATCGCACCAAAGAGTCGAAGACCTGTTAACCAAGATTAACGCTGAACCATTTAAGTTATCGTCAGAAAAACTCTTTCTCGAGGCACAAGCTATCTTGCGAGAGGCCCAAGACCTCGAATTTCAAACCGGAAAATTAGTCGATCTGATCGAAAGGACGTCCAAGCTGCTCAGCGTATATGCCGAGCCCGTCGACGTGGTCTTACTCTCTGACAANGCCACCGACATTTTAATCTCTAATGTCGGCANGATCGGCAAATTCCAAAAAAAAATCGTCAGCCTTCGGCCAGGACGGTACACCATNAGGGGCAGCCAGATAGGATGNAAAGACATATACCGNACGATAGACGTGTCACCGGAATATAATTCTGTGACATTGGTCTGCGAAGAGCGCCTAAACTGACCAGGTCGCACCAATGAGCCAACCCAAACATGATGTGATCGAACCCACCGAGTACAAGCCGAGCTCTTCGGATCGCTCAGACGCGCGCGCACCGNTAATTAAAGNGGTGATAGGTCTGGCTGGAATCCTGGTAGCAGTAGCCTTCTGGTTCATATTCAACGCAAAGANNGTTCAATTCGAGTTTTCGACGCCGCCTGACCAAATCGCACTAAGCGGCGGCCCGAATTTCAAGGTCGGCGAGTCGTTCCTGGTTTTNNCGGGCGACTACTTGGTAGAGGCCAGCGCGACCGGTTATTTTCCGATCGCCGAACAGATCAGCGTCTCCTCGGAAAACACCCAGAAATTGAGTCTGCAATTCANGCCCCTGGACGGGTTTCTCAAGATTATCGCNACCCCCCCAGACGTGACGATCACCACCGGAGGTAAGACCTACAGCCCGGAAGANCTCATNCAGCTAACCGCAAAAGAGCACGAGCTGACAATCTCTCATCCGATGTACATCGATGAAGCGATCAGCATCTACATCGACGGTAAAAACCAAACCCAAGAGGCCGTCGTGTCGCTTGACCGGGACTGGGCTAACACAACAATCGACAGCGAGCCACCCGGCGCCGAGGTATTCCTAGACGGAACAAGTTTAGATTTAGAGACCCCCGCGGTCATCCCGATTTTGAGCGGCGAACACGAGATACTATTACAAAAAAACGGCTACAAAGCGCACAGGCAACGGCTGCTAGCCATCGCCGGAATCGATCTTACGCTGCCCAGAATCTCACTTACCAAGGCGGACGCTCGGCTCTCAATCAACAGCCGACCTGCTGACGCGAGCGTCATCGTCAACGGCAATTACTCAGGACAGACTCCGGTCGAGCTGGAACTGCGTTCAGATGAGCGTCAGACCATTAAAATACTCAAAAGCGGGTACGCTCAATACGAAAAAACGCTCTCTCTTCAATCCAATCAAATAAACCGGTTGAACGCGACGCTAAATCGAAACATGGGACAGCTGTCGATAGAGGTCCAACCTCAAGAGGCCATCACAACGGTCAACGGTAAAGAAATCGGGACTGGAGACCACCAGCTTAATTTGCCTACGCAGGAACAGCGGATTCGAGTCGAGCTCGAGGGCTACGCCGGCTTCACAAAGAATATCGTACCCAAACTTGGCCTCAAACAATCGATTAAAGTTCGGCTCCTCACCAACCAAGAGGCACGGATGGCGGCAATGAAACCGACCATCTCCACCCATCTAGGACAAAACCTGGTTTTGCTTAAACCATTTGAGTTTGATATGGGCGCGTCTAGACGAGAGCCAGGCAGACGAGCGAACGAAACCTTAAGAACTGCGAAAATGAGCCGCCTTTTCTACCTTGGAACGAAAGAGGTCACCAATAAAGAGTTCAGACAGTTTGCAAAGGGACACGACTCCGGAAAATTCGAAGAGGAAAGCCTCAACGAAGATGANATGCCAGTGGCCAGAGTGAGCTGGAAGGACGCGGCCCTGTTCTGCAACTGGCTATCGGCGCAGGATAATCTAGAGCCATTTTATGTAGTAGACCTCGGAAAAATAANAGCNACCAACGACAACGCNACCGGCTANCGGCTCCCCACAGAGGCAGANTGGGCCTGGGCNGCNAGNACCTCAGANGAGAACCAACAAAAGTTAAACAAATTTCCTTGGGGCCAACAANTACCGCCACCGGATCGTACAGGGAATTACGCAGACCGCTCCGCAGCACATCTCGTGGGAAGAATTATATTTGGCTATAACGATAACTACATCGTCTCTGCACCCGTAGCCAGCTACAAAGCCAACAATAGAGGGTTGTTCGACATGGGAGGCAACGTAGCGGAGTGGACCAACGACTTCTACGAAATACCGTCCAANGAAAAAGTCCAGGACCCAACAGGCCCTGACAAAGGNGANTTCCACGTCATCAAAGGGTCAAGCTGGATGCATGGAACCGTTACGGATTTACGCTATAGTTTCAGGGACTATGGAGTAGAAGGCCGACAAGACGTGGGATTCCGGATTGCGAAATATGCCGAAGAAAAANTGTAGGGTCTCGCTATGAAAGTCANTTTTCGAGTCATCACTCTCGCTCTAGTTAGTTTANCCTGGCAAGGCNGCNTTATCGCCCAGGAGNNCCCTAACTCAGAAGATAACGAGCAGGACCGAATCGGTTTAGNTCAAGATAATCAAGTAAAAGTAACAAAGTCCGACAAACGAGAAAGCGACAATCAGCCTGTCTTTAAACCGAGCGAAGAGGTATCGGAAGACTACGCTGTCCCCTTCCCTGCGGATATCTGAAATAGCACTCGCACGCGCCTGGAGCATTTATGAATAAGCAATTGCCAAGAGAATTAGTTTATCAAGCCACCGCCCTNCTCATCTCAATAGTGTTGGTCCACCTATTTTATATCACGACCATCAGGCCCAACGCGGACGCCCTACTGGCCGAGGAATACNAGCGCGCACAAAGCGGCGAGAGCTTCGTTCAGGAACGCTCTCTCTACGTGGTGTTGAGAGACTACGAGCAAGAGAGCTGCATTATCCTTATGTTTTGGGCNTTATCCATCATGGGCTACAAGATGAGAGACGCACTNAAGCAACGNTCGTTGCTCGAACGGGACCTAATTAACATTCCAGAGGGAATGAATATTCTCCCAGAAGACTCCAGAGACTTCATACGCCCTATACAGGCCTTATCAACTGATGAGAGGGAGTCGTTGCTTCCCAAAGCTCTGGCCTCTGCCTTGCATCGTTTTAATTCGACACACGACGTGCAAGACGTGTCCGAATCTGTCAAAGCGGTCTGCGACTCCGAGTCTGACCGACTCGACAGTGAACTCTCGATGATCCGATATATTGCCTGGGCGATCCCTTCGATCGGCTTCATAGGAACCGTCAGGGGAATNGGTGATGCGCTTGGGCAAGCCTATAAGGCGGTCGAAGGCGACATCGCCGGGGTCACCACGAGTCTAGGCGTGGCTTTTAATTCGACCTTTATCGCGCTCGTGATCAGTATCCTGCTGATGTTTTTGATGCACCAGCTCCAGTTAATCCAGGAGCGCCTGGTATTAGATACTAAGGATTACTGCGATCAGCGGTTGATCAGACATCTTCAGGTAAGGCGGGGTTAGGTGTGATCTATCTAGAACTCAACGACTGGGCCCTAACTGTCTGGAATGAGAACGGTGTTGTGGCCTACTCAGAACCCGCGGCCGCCTCCTTCTTGAATAACACGCTCGTCTTCGGACTCGACGCGCTCACGACGAGCAGAAATCAACCACAGGCATTCGCGAGCCACTATCTAGACAGGCTCGGCAGCGAACCACTCACCACTTCTTTAGGGACTGCTCAGAACCAGGCAGACCTGATGTTTCAGCAAATCATAGATCTCGGCATCAAAGAAGACACCGTGGTCATCGTTCCCTCGAACTTCTCCAACGAAAAACTCGGGATCTTCCTGGGGGTCGCGGAAAAATCGGGTCTGAAGGTCAAAGGATTTATCGATGCGCCGCTGGCCTACGGGCTAGAAACACCAACCTCAAAAAGTTTTCATCTTCTAGATATAGGCCTTCACGAAGCGTCACTCACAAAAATGAACGTGCAAGGCTCCACTAGAACTATCGCAGATAGCCGCGCGATTGAGTCTCTAGGGTTTTCTTCTCTTATCGATGGCTGGCTCAACGTGATCGCCGATGAGTTCATCCAGAAAACTCGTTTTGACCCCTTCCACTTTGCAGAGACTGAGCAACAACTGTTTAATGCTGTCCTTGCGTATCTAGACTCAACACCGACGTCGGAAGTCAAAATTGCTGTCTCACACAATGGACAGGAAAGATCGGTCAATATCCCTCAACAGAGGCTAAACGAAAAGCTAACCTCGAGACTGAAAATCATCGATTTCAATGGCGTCGACTGCCTTGCAATCAACCCTAGAGCATTGCAAATCCCCGGCATGCAGACTGCTCTAGAATCCTTTGTGGCCGAGGTCATCGTCATCGATTCAAGTCAATTACAAAAAAACCTGAGGAGCCTTTCCTCAAGCTTATCCGCCGAGAGCATCAACCGAATCACAAGCGGCGAGTCCTCGTATGTCTCGGCCGGAGCGGATCAAGAAACGGCAGATAATCGACAAACTCGGAGCACGGTGACTACTCATCTGCTACTAGAAGATCATGCCTATCGTTACGACGACCCAAGGTTTAACCACCGATTCTCTCAACCAAAAAGCCGACTCGCTCCTGGCGAGAAAATAGAGCTGGAATCTAAAGTCTACACGGCGATCTCGGTCGACTAGTCGTGGCCATTAGACGACGCCTCAGCATCTTTTCTCTCGCGTTTCTTGATGTCATGTCATGTGGCTTCGGTGCGGTCGTACTTGTGTTTTTAATCATTAACCACGAGACCAACGAGCAACGCGAATTTGCATCAGATGACGTGTTGTCAAACAACAGACAGCTCGATTACCAAATACAAATTGAAAACGAAAAACTAGAAGAATTAAAAACTGTTCTTTCAACGCTGCGCAAAGAAGCGAGCCAGATAGAAACAGAGATAGAAGAAACATCGACAAAGGTCAGGAGCACTACTGACCAACTGGCGGACACCCAAACATTATCTCTGGTGAGCCAACAGGCCCTCGAAGCTTTGAAGACAGATATCGCTACTCGAGATCTCGACGTTAAACGCCTGCGCTCTGAAACCGACGCTAATCAAGCAACACGGATTAGNCAATTCGAGGGGGATGGAGACAGACAATACCTGACCGGTCTCAGGGTAGCCGGCAAGCACATTTTGATCGCGTTGGATACTTCGACCAGCATGCTCGATGAAACCATCGTCAACATATTGATTAGACGAAACAAAAGCGAAGAAGAAATCAAAGAATCGCCAAAATGGCAAAGAGCGATAAAGACCGTTGAGTGGATCGGAGCTCAGCTCCCGCTAGACTCGGAGTTCCAAGTGTTTGGTTTTAATGAGCAGGCCTCGTCCCTGGCAAACACGACAAACAGTAAGTGGATAGCTATGGAAGACGGTCTCGTCCTAAACGAGGCCGTCCAGAAGATAAAAGAGATCGTCCCCTCTGGAGGCACGAGCCTCGAAAATCTTGTGAAAGAGATCACAAGTCTCTCTCCTCTTCCCGACAACGTCTACCTAATCACAGATGGACTACCAACACTCAGCGATCGGCCTGCAAGAAGCGCCCTGGTCACTGGAAGAAAAAGGATCGAGTACTTTCGCGATGCAATTAGCAGACTTCCCAAACAGATACCGATAAACATCATACTATTCCCAATCGAGGGCGACCCGATGGCAGCCGCAGAGTTCTGGAACCTTGCGAGAATCACCAACGGAGCCTTCATTTCACCTTCGAGAGATTGGCCATGATTAGATCCCGTCGCTCGATAGAAGAATTCAGTATTTCATTTCTAGATGTGATCTGTTGCGGATTTGGAGCTGTCATCCTGTTGCTCATGATCAGTCAAAACCAGCTCCCGATCGTTTTAAGCCAAACGATCGCCAACGATCAGCTGTCTATCGAGAACAAGGAAACCAAACTAGAGCAGGTCATCGAAACGATTGACGTGACAAAAAATTCTATCGAGATGACTAAAATCGAGCTCTCTAATCTCGAAGTCGATNTGACAGAAATCCAGGATCGACTCAACACGATTCGTGCGAAATATGAAACGCAGCAGGAAATATCGAAAGAGATCGAGAACCAAAACCTTGAGCTGGCAGAGGCTAAACAATCACTCACCAAAGAAATGGAGCGNCTGCTNGGGGCAGATTTTCGNCGGNCTACAGATCTCGTGGGCGGTATCACCGTCGACTCAGAGTACATCATTTTTGTTATTGATACGTCCGGCAGCATGCAAGCAGTTGCGTGGCCGACCGTAATACGAAAGGTCAGCGAGACGCTNTCGATATACCCTACCGTTAAAGGAATCCAGGTGTTAAATGATATGGGCGATTACATGTTTTCGTCTTACAAAGGAACGTGGATGGAAGACAGCCCNTCCANNAGGAACTCAATCATCTCAACTCTCAGCACTTGGGCCCCATTNAGCAACTCAAGCCCNGTCGAGGGNATCAGAGAGGCAATCTTCACCTACTACGACGCGAATAAAAACATAAGCATTTACGTGTTTGGAGACGACTATACTGGTAACTCCATAGAACAAGTCGTCGATGCCGTGGACCAAATTAATGTGGCCGACGAATCTGGTAACCGAAGGGTGCGAATACACGCGGTCGGGTTCCCAGTCTATATTGATCAGCCCAACCAGAGGGTTTACCGATTTGCCTCACTCATGAGAGAGTTAGCTTATCGGAACAACGGCACGTTCGTTGCGCTATCCGAACTTTAAGGACTCACCATAAANATATGATCAACGCCCAAATCAANAACNCGATAANNAGNNGNCTNTNCCTNNTACTCNNANNGGCNTGCNTTGGNTGCGCAGCCCCTAACGTCGAAATCACCTCAACGTTCCCAACACCAAATGTAAGAAAAGCNCCGGTCAATCTCGGGTTTTATCTTCCTGATGAGCTAACCANCTACACTTACTCGCAGAAAATGGGAAAAAGAAGCGAGTGGAAAATAAGTCTGGGTGCCGCACAACAATCCATGTTCGAGACACTGGGTAAAAGCGTTTTCGAAAATTACGCACTGACATCATCAATTTCGGCGGGCCAGACGCTCGAGGGTGTCATAGAGCCACGCATCAAAGAGCTTCAGTTTTCGATACCCAAGCAGACTCGTACAGACTACTTTGAAGTTTGGATTCGATATCAGTTCAAGTTGTTTGACAAAAACGCAAACCTTGTCGGGGAGTGGGATCTCCCGGCCTACGGCAAGGCCAAAGCCCAGGACTACCCTAGCGACGGAACGGCCCTTCAGGCTGCCGCGCTCTCGGCCTGCAGAGACGCGATGGCCTTTTTCAGCCTTAACTTTACTCGTGTACCGCTCGTCAAAAATTGGATTATCGCCGGCAAGCCCTCGCTTGAGATCTCACCGCAGCAAAATACAGAGAGCAACCAAACATGACTAACTCTTCAAGTCGTTCATCTGTACTTCGACCGACCCTTTTCATCCTATTGTCTTCATTTTTGACGGGATGTGTAACCTCGACAGTCCAGGAAATCCGAGAAACGACGACCGGTGTAACAACCGAAGATACGGTTGTCGTGCTCGGAAAAAAAGACCGCCCCAGTTCACAAGAGACCGAGTTGGACTTCGTGGGCTGCGTATCTGGTAATCTCTCCGCAGGCAAAACAGGCATTACAGCAATATCTGAACAGCGTTTCGTCGATGAGATGTTTCCGTGGTTTGAACCTCGGACCGCGCCGATCAGGACCTCCAACTTAACGAAGCTTATCAATGACCCTTTGATCTCGAATAAATTCAAGGAGATCGGTCTCAAGTATCTTATTTGGATTGAGGGCAATACCGAAAGAACAGATTCCGGGGGCACTCTGACCTGCGGTGTTGCTCCCGGAGCGGCGGGCTGTTTTGGCTTTCTTACCTGGGAGAACGACTCCGCCTACGAGGCGACAATTTGGGATATCGAAACCGGCAAAACCGCCGGCCGAGTGAGCTCTGAAGCAACCGGAACCAGCTTTATGCCCGCCCTGGTGGTACCCATCCCCTTCATCGCAAGAGTGAAAAACAACGCCTGCACCTCGCTCGCCAAACAAATAGGGAGCTTCATCCAAAATTCAGGCTGAATCAGGATTACTTTTTCGGGGTAAACTCGACTACCTCTCCCTCGTATCGATCAGGCTCAATTGAGTACCACTCTTGCAAGCGCACATTGTGACGCTTTCCTACCAGCTCGCAGAACTCGTAAAAGGTCGGCCTTCCAGGGTCAGAGATTATCACGCGCTTGGCGCCGTTGTTTAACGCTCGGTTGACGGTCAACGCGAGGGGCTTCACCAACGACGTCCAAAAACAAATATCACTTCCAACAATTATCTCTGCCTCGCCTAGATATTTTCCTGTCAGCTTCGTGAAATCCTTAACCGAATGTTTGACTTTTACCCCGTTTATGTCGGCCAGCACACCCAGATAAGGAAAGACCGCTGGGTCTAAATCGATCGCGGTCACCGATGCTCCAAAATGCTTCGCACAAAAAATAGAAAGCCCTCCCCAACCACAACCTAGCTCCATCGCCGTTCGGCAATCGTCGGCAGGATTATGCATTAGGTAATCCATGACCAGAAAACTTGATTCCCAGGGACGGTGCCCATATATCTTAGGTTGATGCCGTTTGTGTAGCGCTTTCATCANGCGGTGCTTGCGGCTCAGGAAAACAATGCCATAAGCATAATCCGCTTCTTTTTCCGGAAANCGCTCAAGCTTTGGCATTGTAAGTCCTTGATTNNTAATTNAATAATTCCCTAGTATTCTACTCGGGAATTCTATGGAGTATACTTTCGTGATGACGCAAACAACTCCTGTATTAGTGTACATCGACGCGTCATTTAGGTGTGATAAAAAGGAAGAATTTTGAGTGAGCAATCCATAGAAGGAGCGCTTAGAGCTCACGACAGCTACAGCGCAGGCTTCGAGACTGATATCGAGTCNGTAACNCTTNANCCCGGGCTNAACCGAGAGACCATAGAAAAGATTTCTGCTCGAAAGGGNGANCCNGNNTGGCTGTTGGAGTGGCGACTGGANGCCTTTGAACACTGGCAAACTCTCGAAGAGCCTGAGTGGGCACACGTAAATTTCCCAAAAATAGATTTTCAGGCGATCTCCTACTTCTCATCCCCAAAGAGCCTCGAGGATGCTCCTAGCTCGCTTGAAGAAATAGACCCAGAATTATTACGGACTTATGAAAAATTAGGGATTCCCCTTCACGAGCAGGAGGCCCTCGCAGGAGTCAGGAAAAAAACTGACTCACAAAAGCAAACAGCAGGTAACACAAGCAACATCGCGGTGGATGTTGTTTTTGACAGCGTTTCTGTGACCACGACCTTCAAGGAAAAACTAGCGGAAGCCGGGGTGGTTTTCTGTCCGCTATCTGAAGCTGTCCACTCACACCCAGAGCTGATCCAAAAATACCTCGGATCCGTGGTACCAAGAAAAGATAACTTTTATGCGGCGCTCAACAGCGCGGTTTTCAGCGATGGTTCCTTCGTATACATACCCAAGGGCGTCAAATGTCCCATGGAGCTGTCCACTTATTTTCGGATCAACGAAAGAAACACCGGTCAATTCGAACGG
>PBUF01000046.1 GCA_002727775.1 Gammaproteobacteria bacterium | reverse complement strand
TATTCACATGTTCTGGATGATTGCGAACTTCCATCATGTGATAACACTTATCAAAACCTAGTTGTTCGAGCGCTAGTTTTAAAGACAGCGTTCCTGTGCGCCCAAACCCTGCACCAATTATTCTGAGTGACATATGCACTTAACTCCTATCTTGGATCGTTCCACAATTGCTGCCTGATGTTTGAGCTGATTTCAATGCCGGCACTAAGGAACAAGTTAGCTGCAATCTAATTCAAATATAGCGATAGGCCTGGCTAAACGTTCCTTGTAGCGCGCGTAACCCGGATAAATTTCGANAGCCTTNTTCCATACTCGCTCTTTTNCATNATCTGGAAGTTCTNNAGCATGNCCTTCAAAGATTGACCTTTTAACNTGCCAACTCACCTTCGGCTGCTTGCGAAGATTAACACACCATGCCGGTTCGGTTGGCAGCGCGCCATGACTCCCAAATACATAATATTTGTCGTTATAAAAAACATAGAGGAGAGGTACTTCCCTCGATCGTCCTGTCTTNTGTCCAACACAGTGCAGAATCAATACAGGAATAACAAAGCTAAAATAAAATCTTCCCCCACTTAACTTCATAAAAAACGAATCNAGCCGTGATGCGATGCGCATGGCAACAGGNGTAATGCNAGGTCTAGAAACCCAATGACTAAACCAAATCCACAGACGNCTTTTCATAACATCACTGCTAAGTTAGAGCTGGTACGCGCGAACAGCGGTGTCGTGAAACAAATTCCGCTTGTCTTCTTCTNNAAATGATTCAGCAATTTTCTTAAATGCGTTCCANAANACCACATAAGAGCAGCTTTGTTTATCCACAGGAAAATTACTCTCAAACATNCANCTATCNGGACCGAACAATTCAATCGTCTTTTTNTGATANCGGCCNGTTTTAAGAANAATTTCATCAGAGGTNGCGGGCACNTCGTTNTTGTGCCAGCCGAATCCGTTGATGGGCATCACAATNCCTCCGAGCTTCGCATAAACGTTTTGGCATTTTGATAGCTCGCNTACATCAATCNCCCATTGNTCGAATATTTCGTCACNTANGCCNTTATAAGGCCCAATTCCNANAGGNCCTCCAAAATGNTCAAAAANAATNGTCACCTCAGGAAAAGTTNGAGCTAAATCTGTCAACTCTGNGATCTGATGATGNTATAGCCAGGCATCAAANGTCATTTGTCTATTCGCTAGTTCTTGAAAGCCTTCTCGAAANTCGTCANTNAAATAAAGACTTCGTGGAGGATNNGTATGGGAGTTTCTTACTTCATCGCTNGGATCCCAACCAGCNGCNTGNCTNATACCTCTGAANCGATCNGATANTCTTTTNTGTNCATCAAGCACAGTGCCAACTCTTTTNCCTAGCGTCAGATCAGCGAAACTGACTATNCCTTCACACGCTTGCATATCACCATACTGACCGCTGGCAGACATCGCTGCTAACCCATTCACAAATTCAGTTTCACCTAGGGGTTTAAACTCGGCGGGGCCATCCTTACGNTACATTGAAGAACATTCNACAAACACCGTTTTAACGACGTTATGCCCGCTTTGAGTATCTTCTAAAAGTTCTGTTAAAAGATATCGATTACTAGNATGATCCCANAGATGNTGATGCGGATCACAGATAGGGCGTTCCGGATCNATTGCAGTTTCGGTTACACGATCTAACCAGTTAGACACGGNAAATCTACCTTATCAATAGACGACCACTGACCTGATACCCTCTCCAGCATGCATCACATCAAAAGCCTCGTTAATATTCTCGAGNTGAAACTGATGGGTAATCANATCATCTATATTTATTTTTCCATCCATGTACCAATCAACAATGCGNGGCACATCGCTTCTCCCCTTTGCACCNCCAAAAGCGGTTCCCTTCCAGGTTCTACCAGTAACCAACTGAAAAGGTCGGGTAGATATCTCTTCTCCTGCTGCCGCAACACCGATGATCACNCTCTCACCCCACCCNTTATGGCAAGACTCAAGCGCTTGNCGCATAACCTCAGGCTTCCCAATACACTCAAATGAATAATCAACACCCCCATCAGTTAAATCAATTATTTCAGTTGTNACGTCAGCACTATTCTCTGGATTAATAAAATCAGTCAGTCCAAATCTTCTTGCGAGCGCTTCTTTCTTAGGGTTGGTATCAATTCCAATGATTCGATCTGCGCCTACCAATCGAGCGCCCTGAATGACATTAAGTCCGATACCACCTAAACCAAAAACNGCTACCGTTGAACCTGGCTCAACCTTAGCCGTATTAATGACCGCTCCNAGACCCGTCGTTACCCCGCAACCTATGTAACAGACTTTATCAAAAGGCGCATCTTCTCGTATTTTCGCCAAGGCAATTTCNGGTAAAACCGTAAAATTTGAAAAGGTCGAAGTTCCCATATAATGGAAAAGANTCTCTCCTTTTAACGAAAACCTAGAGGTTCCATCAGGCATCAATCCNTGGCCCTGNGTTTCACGGATCGCCCCACAAAGGTTAGTTTTGCCCGAAAGGCAAAATTTNCATTGTCGACACTCCGGGGTATAGAGCGGTATGACNTGNTCACCANCCTGNAGAGTATCGACCCCATNTCCTANCTCCCTTACAATCCCAGCGCCTTCGTGGCCAAGTATCGAGGGGAACAGTCCCTCGGGGTCACCACCGGACAGAGTATAAGCGTCCGTATGACAAACTCCGGTGGCCATAACTTCTATTAGGACTTCGCCAGACTTTGGACCCTCCAAATCGACTTCCTCGATGGAAAGAGGTTCCCCTGCAGAAAATGCGATCGCGGCTTTCGACTTCATATCAATATCTCCAATCGAGAGGCACCGCAGATCAAAAANACCAAGCTAAAACGAGTACCTACCTACAAGTGTGAAAAACGTCAGTTAACACTGATAAACTAAACAATAATCTCGAAATTATCAAAAATCATGTTTGACTTGCCCGATACCAATTACTTGTAGCCTGGGTTCATTGTGATTCCGCTTAAAAAACACTTGGTCGGCTACAACTCTAATACTTTTCTGCAAGACGCGGTTGCCGGCTTAGTGGTTGGGATGGTGACTATACCGCAAGCCATTGCCTATGCTCTTTTGGCAGGAGTGCCGGCCCAAGCCGGTTTATACGCCTGCTTACTGCCGATGATATTGTACGCACTGCTGGGATCATCAAAACACCTAGTTGTAGGGCCCGTCGCAATAGCGGCAGTGATGATTGTCTCAACCGTTTCGGAATTTGCGCCTAAATACAGTGCGGAGTACCTCAGCATAACTCAAGCCNTATGCATTGAAGTAGCNGTGATCTTCGTCATCCTGAGGTTAGCTCGTTTAGGCTCGCTGACTAACTTAGTCAGTCATCCAGTGCTAACGGGGTTTGTAAACGGCGCGGTCCTTTTGATAATAATAAGCCAAATTCCAGCATTAATTGGTACTGACAATTCTTCAAGTTTATCTGCTATAGATCTACTTCAAATATTGACAGCTCAAGACAATCAGTTCGACTGGATAAGTTTGTTTTTAGGTCTGGCTGCGATTAGTTTNTTAATCGTTTATCGATGGGTACTAACAAAAGAAGACGAAAATCCTCGCCAAAACAAGTCCTTCGGTGCTCCACTATTGGTTGGACTAGGACCAGCCATCCTAATTTNTAGCGCCATTTTCTTTGTCTATTATNTTGGCGATCTTAAAAGTTTGAGTACCGTCGGACAAATCCCGCAAGGTCTGCCAACCTTCCTTTTGCCTGAAATAGACTCGCAGTTGTGGATTAGTATT
This sequence comes from Gammaproteobacteria bacterium, assembly GCA_002727775.1. Taxonomy (GTDB): domain Bacteria; phylum Pseudomonadota; class Gammaproteobacteria; order Pseudomonadales; family Azotimanducaceae; genus UBA4421. Next base: position 19,245 of record PBUF01000046.1, on the reverse strand, counting down.
TTTCCATCGTCATTCATTATTGCGTTGGTGATCTANGTAGAAAGTTTTTCCATCGCGACCACTTTAGCGTCCAGAGAAAAAATGACGATAGATGCTCAGCAAGAGCTTATCGCGTTAAGCGCCGCAAATTTTGGAGCTGGTATGACCGGCGCCTATCCAGTAGCCGGCAGCTTTTCANGATCCAGTGTCAATTACTTTTCTAACGCTAGAACGCCAATCAGCTCNTTNATCTGNGCTGTAGTGATAGTTGTTAGTCTTTTATTTTTTAACGAATTATTCGGCCTCATGCCNCTCACAATCCTCGCGGCCATTGTCATCGTCTCAGCTATTGGCCTANTAGACCTCCCGGTAATGTTCGAAAACTGGAATACCCACAAACTAGACACGATTTCGGGGCTTGCAACTCTTGTTACTGTTCTATTAATNGGAATTGAGGTAGGACTGATTCTCGGTATTCTGTTATCNATCGCNTTTTTTTTAAAGCAAGTGAGCGATCCCAGCATTACGGTCGTGGGCTGGCTACCAGGAACGGAGGAATTGAGGTCACAAGAACGCTATGAGGTNGAAACACACCCAAACCTTATGTTCGTTCGNATTGATGAAAATATTTTCTTCGGAAATGCCAATAACTTGGAAATAAAAATGATTGAATTTGCCAACAGCAAAAAATCCATTTCGCAATTTGTNGTTGTGTGCAGTTCAGTCAATAGAATCGACACATCAGGACTAGCCATGTTTTCAAGACTCAGCGAGCGACTGAAANGCGTTAACATCACNCTTAATTTNTCTGACNTAAAAGGGTCACTCGAAAAGAACCTAGATCTTAAAGATCTAGAAAACGGCATCTCGGGGAAAATTTTTCGTACAGCTAAAGAAACAATGGCGCAATTAATTGAAGAAAGAAATCACCGTTAACGAACTCGAATAATGAGCGTAATCGATAAATACATCTTCAAATTAAGTAACGCAGCGATTTTCACTGTCATAGGCTGCTTGCTGGCGTTGACTAGCTTATTCGCTCTATTCGAAGAACTAGACGAAAGCGACATAGCCTACGGGTTTTGGGATGCTGCAAATTATATTCTGGCGACCACACCAAACAGAGTACAGGAACTACTCATCTACTCCGTGTTCCTGGGTTTACTAATTTCTCTGGGGCGACTAGCTGAATCCAACGAACTGACCATTCTTAGAACATCGGGTTGGTCTCCTCTTAAAATCCTTGTCTCTTTNATGCCCACTATTCTANTTTGGGTAATTNTCAGCANGNNAATCTCAGANTTTCTNNTCCCAAANAGCGAAAAGGANGCTGAANTACAAAAATTACAATTTGTTNANANCGAAGNCCTNTCNNGCNNAANNNGCGGGCTCTGGTTTAAAGACAAAAATNTATTTATGCGAATCAGCGCTTTCGGAANCAACAAGNATATCGTAGGNATAACTCAGTATAGNNTTGATGACAAACAACGCCTAGNCGAANTNATTTATGCTCGCTCNGGNANGTANCAAATAGAACNCCAGAATTGGATGTTAACCGACGTCAAAATAACTACTTTTGGGATAAACCAGATAACGACTTCAGCCAGCAGCAGCAGAATCTGGTCCAACTCAATCTCACCAGANATGCTCGCAAGCCAGGCATTTATTGAACCAAAAAAAATGTCGCTGATGGAACTGACCCTTCAGATTAACTATCTAGACGACCAAAACATCGCGAAGAGCCAATACTCTATAGCTTTTTGGTCCCGATTATTGGAGCCGCTGGCCTACATTGGTTTAGCACTCTACTCTATAGCAATATTGCTGGGGCCTATGAGAGAAACCTCGGCCGGATCAAGAATCGCAGTTGGCGTCTTTTCTGGTTTGGGTTTTATGTATCTAAAGAATCTATTCAGCCCGATGGTAGGCGTTTTCGGATTGCCAGCAATATTGGCAATACTCATTCCCATCGCCATCGTCTATCTGGTTGCCCTTCGACTAATACAACGCAACGCATGAGTGACAACCCAAACATCCAGTCTTCCTAGCTAACTTATAATTTCAACTTACCAGACAATTTTCCGACTTGAAGCTCTCCTTCTTTAGTCTGGCCCCCTAGCTCAAGAAATTGCTTCATCTGACTTTGTGATTCTGGCGTTCGCAGTAACCGAGCAAACAAGTAAGCTTCTTCTTGCANGCCTTCTTCGATAGGCCCTTCGCTCGCCAAAACGGCAGCTTTAGCCAACCGAACTGCTGAAACCGGAAATCCTGCAATCCTTTTTGCAAGGCTTTCGACCCATCCTTCTATCTCATCGGCATGGAAAACTCTATTTAAATAACCCCACTTTTCAGCAGTCTCCGCATCAAGATCCTCGCCTCCTAAAATGACCTCTAAGGCTCTTCCAATACCCATTAGTCGAGGCAAACGTTGCGTACCCGATCCCCCTGGCAGAATACCAATTGGCACTTCCATTTGATTCACGACAGTCTTCCCCGAGACCCCAAAGCGCATATCCATGGAAGAAACAAACTCGCTCCCTCCCCCTCCAACTCTGCCTTCAATTTGAGCAATCGTTACTTTATCCATNGTGCGAACACGCTCACACATTTGATGGAAGGGATTAAGTTCGGTTTCTCGCCTAGGCTCATCATCGGTGGGAAACTGAAGTATTGCCTCTACATCAAAATGCGCTATGAAAAANTCAGGNTTAGCGCTCTTAAATAATACNACAGACAACGAATCATCATTCTCCAGCTCAATGCATANGTTTCTTAATTCATTGTATAGATCTGGAGTCATTAGATTGATAGGCGGNTTACTAATAATTACTCGAGCCAGANACTCATCTANCTCTACAGTTAACAAATCGTATTCGTATGCCATCAATTCCCTCTCTTATCTAAAGTTCACATTGTTTGAACGATCTTAAAGCATCACTTAAACATGCTTCCAGATTTAAAGCACTCTGTTCAGATATCCGAAGCGCTCGAGAAAAAGACGCCTTTTCNATATAGAATTTAGNTTATGAAAAGTGTTTGGCTATTTGGATACGGTTCACTGATATGGAACCCAGACATTCCTTATGTAGACCGAAAACCTGCCACACTGGCCGGGTTCGTAAGAAAATTTTGGCAAGGCTCGCATGATCANAGAGGGACNCCCGAAAANCCNGGCCGGGTGGTGACCCTGATNCCNTGCANAAAAGGTCACTGCGATGGCATCGCTTATTTAGTTTCACTATCAACAGTAAAATCCGTTTTTGAAAAACTAGATCACCGAGAAAAAAACGGCTATCGCCAAACAGCCGTTTCTGTCAACTTCACGAACGAGCTTGGCGGAGAAGCGATCACTTACATCGCCGACAAAACTAACCCCGCATTTTTAGGTCCCGCTCCCAAGTCATCGATTGCTAGANAAATAGCTCTCTCATCAGGTCCAAGCGGTGAAAATAAAGACTATTTATTTGAACTTGCTGCCGCCCTTAGGAAAGACAATTTCATTGACAACCACGTTTTTGAGTTAGAATCTTTAGTTAGAAAACTCCAAGAGGAATTTTGATTGGACATTTCATTCAGCGAAGGGCACGAAAAATTTAGACAAGAAGTCAAAGAATTCCTTGATTCAGCCCTAACACCCGAACTTCTGGCTGGAAGCGCAGCTTGCCCCGGAATGTTTCAGGACTACGAAATCAACATGAAATGGCACAAAATTCTTTATGAGAAAGGATGGATAGCGCCAGCCTGGCCCAAAGAATTCGGGGGTACAGGCTGGGATCTCACCCAGCGATATATATGGACCACAGAGGCCACCCTAGCAGACGCTCCCAAAACAGCTCCTATGGGTTTGGGGATGTGCGGNCCAATGCTTATAGGACATGGNACTGAAGAGCAAAAGGCCTANTACTTNCCNCGNATTNTATCCGGCGAGGACTATTGGTGCCAAGGATATTCAGAGCCNTCATCTGGCTCGGATCTCGCCTCNTTGTCTCTAAAGGCCTCTCAAGATGGNGATGCTCTCGTCCTCAACGGCTCCAAGATCTGGACAAGCCACGCGCACTTTGCAAATAAAATGTTTCTACTGGCAAGAACAAACGATGAAGGTAAGCCCCAACAGGGCATTACATTCCTCTTAGTTGATATGGACTCACCTGGCATTAACGTGCAACCAATTCTCTTTGCTTCTGGAACACACGAGGTCAATCAAGTATTTTTTGAAAATGTAAGAGTGCCTAAGTCAAATATTGTTGGCGAAGAAAACCANGGGTGGAAAGTCGCAAAATATTTGCTGGAGTTTGAGCGAGGTGGAGGGGGCGCGGCTGGTTATAAAACCAATCTCAAAAAATTAAAGCAATTTAGTCAAACGATTATGGATGGGGAATCGCCGCTGATCCAAGANCCCTCNTTTAAAACAAAGCTTGATGCTGCCGANNTCCAAATTGAAGCTATCCAACTCACAGAATGGAGAGTTATGGCTCAACTCTCNAAAGGCGCCAGTCCAGGCCCAGAGTCTTCCATTATGAAAAATCTAGGAGCGGATATAGGACAATTGCTGACCGAGTTAATGGTGGAGGCGATTGGTTTATANTCATGCCCGGATCANAGTCAATTGCCCAANCCCATCGANAGNAATACATCTATTGGACCTANAGAAGGTAACAAAGCATTTGAAAGATATTTTAATTACCGCGCCAGTTCCATTGCNGGAGGTACGAACGANGTACAAAAAAACATTGTTGCAAAGCTGGTATTAGGACTTTAGATCCNCAGTTATACGACCCTTACATCCTCTGAAATCACCGCGAATACTCCGTTTTCTGTCAAGCAGCCCTGCACGTGTTTATCAGTTGGTACATCACGCCATTTAATTGAAGAAAGATCATCCGCACCGATTCGATCTATTTTCAATTTAACAGGCTTTCCTAATCTTGAGGCTTTACTTCTATGTATAAACCCAAGCCAGGAATGATAAGAATAAGTTCCATCTTTTCTTAACAATCCTACTGTTTCCCCAGTGGTGCATTCACGCAATTCAATTAGTCTCTTATTCAGCCTTCGCGCCAACACCACTTTCATACTGTATATATATACAGTATTTAGTAAAAAATCAATGTGGTCTAAAAACTAACTCAAATCATCAATATTGCTGATTATCTTTCCCACGAGGCCATAATCAACTGACTCCTCAGCACTCATCCAATAATCACGTTGTGTATCTTCGGCCACTTTGTCTAATGACTGTCCAGTCTGTGCCGCAATCACTCCATTGATTCGTTCTCTCGTTTTAACAATCTCTCTGGCATGAATTTCTATATCGGAAGCATCTCCGCCAAAGCCTCCATGAGGTTGATGAATCAGAAAACGTGTATTCGGCAAAGCAAATCGATTCTCTTTATCGGGCGCTAAATAAATATGTGTCGCTATACTTCCTACCCAGCCAGTACCCACTGTGCGAACCTGAGGTTTAATATATCGAATCATATCGAAGATCGTATCACCAGATTCGACATGCCCTCCTGGAGATCCTATATACATGGTAATTGGCTCATCTGATTCAAAAGAAAGTGCCAGTAATTTTTCAGCTGTCTTACGAGCAACTTCCTGATTGATTTCACCAAACAGAGTGATAGTCCGATTGGAAATAAGCGCACTCTCTAACAAATTGAAATTTTTTGCGACTTCTTTTATTTCGCCTTCCGCATCCATCGATCTCATATCGATTCTCCATAAATCTACAGCTTGCATCTGTAGTATAGTGTAACGTAAATCATGATGAGAGTGAGCAACAAGGGAGAAATCTGATGCCTTTATCACCTGAATACCAAGCGATGTTCGAGCAATTGGCTAATGCAGAACCTGCGCCTTCGCTATGGGAAATGACGCCAGAGCAAGGTAGAGAAATGTACCGTGCAGTAAGACCAGTAATAGACGAGCTCCCTATTGGCAGAATAGACAACCAAATTATTGAAGACCACGGGACAGAAATACCCATTCGTATTTACTATCCTGAGGGCGAGGGTCCTTTTGGCACATTGCTATACTTCCATGGCGGCGGCTGGGTGATAGGAGATCTCGATACAGGAGATGCCGTATGCAGAGAAATGTCGACTATTGCGAATGTTGTGGTCGTATCAGTAGATTATCGTATGGCTCCTGAAGCAATTTACCCCGCTGCTGTGGACGACTCTTATGCAGCCCTTAAGTGGGTAGAAAAAAACAAAGAACTATTGAAAGCCAATGGGAAAATCGGCGTAACTGGTGAAAGCGCAGGAGGCAATCTTTCGGCAGCCGTAGCGCTCAAAACCAGAGAGCTTAACGGACCNGTTATTGACTTTCAGTGCCTAGTTTACCCGGTGACAGACTGTGACTTATCTCGTCAGTCCTATACCGATAATGGGANGGGGTATATGTTAGAAGTAGAGTCTATGAAATGGTTCTGGGACACTTATTGCCCAGACGAGAAAAATCGACTTGAGCCCTATGCGAGTCCCATACGCGCAACGAACCTAGAAAACCTACCCAAAGCGCTTGTGGTAACGGCAGAGTTCGACCCTCTTAGAGACGAGGGTGAAGCCTATGCCAAAGCCCTGGAAAGCTCGGGAGTAGACGTTGCTTATAAGTGTTATGACGGGATGATACATGATTTCTTTTCGACGGCTGCTGCCTTCNCTTCNTCTCGCACAGGATTTATAGAGACAGTCGAGNCCATCAAAAAAGAATTAAATTAAGGNTTACNATGCTCTACGTACTGATCTGCAAGGACAAAATAAACAGNGAAGAACTGCGNAAAGAAGTNAGNCCNAACCACCTGCACTATCTCCAGGATTTTGACATNAANCTGGCTGGNCCCATTCTTTCAGACGACCAACAAACNATGNTCGGATCATTGATTTTACTTGANTGCGACNATAAAGAAGNAGCTGAAGCNTTTGCATCNAATGATCCATACAATATAGCAGGCCTNTTTGAGAGCGTCGAAATCTCTCCCTTTCGTCAAGCNATNCCNCAANCATAGGTNAAATAATGGATGTAACTGTNGTATCTGGTGTTGGNCCNGAAANAGGTNTAGGNGCTCAATTATCNATAAGNTTTGCTCAAGAGGGCATGCATNTCNTNGTGTNCGGAAGAACNAAAGCAAAGCTAGACCATGTNGTCGANTTAATNCAAAAGAAAGGNGGNTCNGCTGANGCNNTNGTTGCAGATGCAACTGACGAATCCAAAACAGTCGAGTTATTCGANACTGCTAAGGCAAGAGGTAATCTNAAACTCGCCATCTACAACACTGGAAACAATACNCCAGGGAANATCATCGACATGGAAGCATCCTACTTCGAAGAAAGCTGGCGAGTCTGTTGTTTCGGTGGTTTCTTGTTCGCAAGAGAAGCGTTGAGACAATTCCAATCGTCAAAGGATGGCGTTTTGCTATTCACTGGAGCTAGCGCCTCTCTTCGTGGAAGACCAAATTTTGGAGCATTTAACTCATCTAAGGGGGCTCTCAGGAATTTAGCCCAGGCAATAGCGAAGGAATATGGTCCGGAAGGGGTTCACGTCGGTCATGTCGTGGTAGACGGCCCTATAGGAGGAGAAAAAATCGTCAGTCGATTTCCAGAATACGCCGAGAAACTCGGTGAAGAAGGAATGATCAGCATAGAGGGCATTGTAGACGCCTTCATCTACCTATACCGACAGCCCAAAAACGCTTGGACATTCGAAGTAGATGTCCGCACCTCAATAGAAAACTGGTGAAGCAAAATCAGCCTGGGTATACCCCCAGGCTGACTCTAGCCATCAATTAGTGTTAGTCGACTCTCGCACTNGCATAACCAGATAGTACAGTTGCACCATCCTGGTTCGTGGTTTCTACCTTTAGGTTTACTATACCGTCGGTTACATCCTCAACTGTTGCAGTTGAATTCAAGGTATCACCTGGCCAAACCTGACTAGTGAATCGCACACCATACTTTGTAAGTCGACCATCTCCTACATAGTTAGTGATCATGCGACCTGTCATTCCCATAGTGAGCATCCCATGTGCAAAGACGGAAGGATAACCCGCTACTTTTTCGGTAAACAGCTGATCAGTGTGAACTGGATTGTAATCTCCGGACGCTCCGGCATACATGACAATTTGAGTTCTAGTCAAATCTTCAACCAAGCACTCACTGTAAGTGTCTCCGATTTTTAACTCGCTTGCTTTCAAAGCCATCTGCATTCTCCTATTGATCAACCGGGCGTTCTGTTCTCACTCCAACCCCGGTCGCCGTAATAACCAGTTCACCATTTTGGTCGCGATATTCAGTCACTGTTTCAGAGAACACCAACTTACCAGACCTCTTTCCCTCTTTTTCCCAAGTCTTACCAGGCTTGTTTGTGCCCGTCAGAACATCTCCTGGCTTTAGGTGTCTGTGGTATTCAAAATGTTGCTCTGCATGGAGTCCGCCGCCACCGCCGCCGCCGCCGGAAGATTCTCTTTTGACTCCCGTTGGTTCTTTACCTGACCCAAACCAGTCTTCACCGAGCTTTGGACGAAGAAAGTAGTCCGGGTCGAACTGAGCACTTGCCTGCGCAAAGGTCGGCGGAGCGATTATTGACCCAACCTCTGTTCCTTTCGCATACTCCTCGTCATGGTAAATCTGGTTGCCATCCGCAACAGAGCGAGCGAACATCATTATATGGCTCGCCTCTACTGGAAACTTATCAATAGCCATTTGCCTCCCCTTTAAGATTATTTACTAGTACAAGTCATTGAAGTATCTCTCATCCTCAAACTAATTTTCAAGGATCGGTGTTTTTTTATTTCCCCTTGAATGACGGTTTCCTCTTTTCCAAAAATGCTTCAATGCCCTCTTTTTTATCTTCAGTTTGCACCAGAGCGCCTTGAGCATATTTCTCGAACATTAGGGCACCCGCCAGACTCGCCTCCATCCCAAAGTGAACCATCGCCTTCATGGTACGCGGGACAAATGGGGCAAACTGGCTTAAATGATCTGCCATCTTTGCTACTTCCTCTAGGAGCTGGTCGGATTCTACCAATCGAGTTACCAATCCGATTTGCAACGCTCTATCTGCGTCAATTGGCTCACCCATCAACATCATTTCCATGCCCCAGCCCTTACCTACGATCCTGGGTAGTCTGGCGGTAGCGCCTCCTCCCGGAATAATACCTAGCCTTCCTTCCGGTGTAGCAAATTTCGATCCTGGCGTGGCTATCCTAAGATCGCAACCAAGGGCTACTTCTAACCCTCCTCCCATGCAGATTCCATCAATCGCTGCAATCGTCGGTTTTGGAGTTTTTTCTAACTTATCCGCAAGCCCTTGCACGATAGGTTCCAGGGCTTTTTTAAAGTCTCTATCCAACACTTCCGACAAATCGGATCCAGAGGCGAAGGACCTACCACCCGCACCGGTAATCGCTATTACTTTGACATTACTGTCTTCGGCAGCCACATCGACAGCTTCGTTAAGTTCATCCAAAGTGGCAAGAGAAATAGCATTGTGCTTTTCGGCACGATTAATAGTNATTAGAGCCAAAGGCCCTTCAGTAGAATACAGAATGTTTTCGAAGCTCATNTTTCTCCCAGGTTTAGCCTTGATCNTATGGCAAAGGACCAANGGTCCAATCACCTTTTTNGAAAGNACAACATACCAAAGTCTATTATATTTANGCCCNTTANANATNGGGNAAATAAATCAAAAAAAACCGCCGACTTGGAGAGAAAAGTCGGCGGCTTAAGAGAGATGATCGGTTTAATTAGCCAATTAATTCACCAATCACATTGGGTCAACTTGGAGATCACCATCTAACCCACCCCNACATTATCTAAAATTACGGTTACCAAGGGATTACAGGCGCGACCNAGTTTGTGTCAATGTGTTTCAAATTGATGAAGAAATCATGAAAAATTCAAANANAANACNGCCCCCTTCATTTTNGTTTCAGGATTCGCATCCTCTATGGTAATCGTCCAACCATGAACCAAACAAAGCTGATGCACTATCGCTAGCCCCAACCCACTGCCNCCTCCCGAAGNACTGCGAGACCCNTCCAATCTAAAAAAGGGCTGGAAAACCTGAGCTCGGTATTCNTNNGGAATTCCCGGNCCATCGTCTAGAACACGCATGCTATCTGCTTCAAGTTGAATGGACACCTTATTTCCATACTTAATACCGTTATTNACCAGATTAATNAGAACCCTTCGAAATGCNCTGGGCGGTATCTTCACGCGAATNGATTCATCAACTCCAGCCATCAACTTCACCNCAGGATCAAAACTAGCGACNACTTCCTTCACAAAATTCANAAGCTCTATTTCCTGGNCNNCCTCNCCNGCACCCTTTGCAAATCTGGTCGCGTCAGANATCAATTCATCCATNGACNCAAGATTGCGTTCAAATCGTTCAACAAGGTTAGGATCAACCTTCTCTGGCAATAATTCCAAAGCTAATCGCATTCTTGCCAAAGGCGTCCTTAAATCATGGGAAATACCGGCCAACAAAGTGGTTCGGTTCTCCAATAGCAGAGAAACTTCCTTGGCCATGGTATTAAAATTACGCGCTAGAGAAACCAACTCTCTTGGTCCCGCCTCCGGCAAAGGTTCAATATCTCGAGTACCACGAAAAGCCTCCGCTTGTTTNGCCACTCTAACNANTGGACGGGCNATCCTCTGAACNATGTACAACGACGTAAANAAAACAATCGCCGAGCCTAAGGCTACGATGATTAAGGCCACGTAGAAGAGCTCAATGGCTCTTCTGTCCGCAGACAAGCCTACCTGNANCTCGTAATCACCCATTGGAACATCAACCCAAAGCAAGTCATCACCCTGAAATATCCTGACCTGCATATTGAGGCGNGTTTCCAATTTTTCNTTNAGATANTTGACATAGGGTAGGTAACCATCGAGCTCAGGGAATTCTCGAATTACCTCACTTATGATTAGGTCATGCGATTCAGCCAATTCTAATTCAAAATAAGGCCTGGCCTCAGGCGGCAATTCAACCCACGTCTGTGCCGACAAAACTANTAGTGCTGCCTCGTCATCTGCAGAGCGTTCTGCGATAGGCGCTATCACGAAAAGATTAAGCGAAAAAATAGCCACCACCGCGATCAACATTGAGCTGAACCCTAAGGTGAGATTAGTACGAACTAATAAAGAGTTTGGTTTCCAGCTCAGCAAATTATCCTACTTCACCTGGACAGAACATATACCCTTTGCCCCAGATGGTTTTNATGTAGAGNGGATTNGCNGGATCAACTTCNATTTTTGCCCTAAGGCGTGTGATCCGAACATCAATTGAGCGATCAAATGGCGACCGCTCAGCACCCGTTAGCAAATCCAAAATCCGATCTCTATCCAACACCTTNTTGGGATTTTTCACCAATATCGATAACAAATCGAATTCTCCAGATGTTAGCGATATTAAGTCTGGCCCTCGAGTCAACCGGTGCGCGCTGATNTCGACCTCAAACTCGCCGAAGGTTAGCTTATCACTTTCGNTGTTCCCGACAGCAACCNAAGTGCTACTACGCCTCAAAACAGCGCGAACGCGNGCGAGNAGCTCTCTAGGGTTAAAAGGNTTTGCTAAGTAATCGTCCGCACCAATTTCTAATCCCACAATTCGATCCACATCATCTCCCTGGGCCGAAACGATAATGATGGGTATCTCCATCTGTTTTTTTAATCTTTGAGCAATGGAGAGACCGTGCTCACCGGGTAACATCAAATCTAGGATAATCAAATCAGCTTTCGAGTTACCAAGATAACCATCCATGGTTTCTCCCGATTCAACCGTATCAACGGTGAAACCATTTTTCTCGAGGTATTCCTTGATTAGAAGCCGCAGCTCGCTGTCATCGTCTACCACTAAGATCCGAGCGGTCTCCTGTTCCATTATTGAGCCTTCTTTCGCACTTGAACTGCCTCATAATTCGTATGCCCATTTGATGCGGGAGAACCCTCATCAGACACTCGTCTCTCAAAGCCAGACCCATACGTTACCGATCTAAACTCTGCCCGATTCTCAGCAAATANGGATTGACGACGACTCTTTACATGCNCCGTCTGGGTTCGACTCTCGGAAAGCCCTTCTATTCTTGAAGAAGTAGAGGACGGATGAATACCACCTTCAATCTTTCTATTTACCTCTGTTCGGATCTGAAACTTAGTTACGCCAGCCGCACTTACAGAACTTCCATATCTTCGGTCAACTCGAACCTCGATTCGATTACCTTTCACAAGATCTTTTCTTTTTTCTCCATTTAACCGCCCNCGTGTTTCAGCCAACAAGAACCGACGTTCCAAGGGAGATAAAGAAGCCCATGAAGACAACAGCTCACTTATCTCTTGATTCGATTTAGAGGAGTAAATCTTCTCTAGACGTTGACTGATTGGATCATCAATTTGAGAGCGGCCCATACCCGAGAGACAACACAGCGCTAAAAACAGCACCAGTTTCCAGTTAGACTCTGAAATAATGGACCTAAGAGTCTGTCCCAACAAAATCAACATTCCTTACGACGAAAAAGCAGATCCTGCCATTTCGCAGTTACCAAGAAATTGCGAGCTGATTTCAATTTGTTACATAAGAAACTAGAAGCCAAACTCAAAGCAACGAGCTTGGCTTCTAATACTAGAGGGCAAGCAAAATTAGGCTGCTTCAAACAATCCTGCAGCACCTTGTCCGCCACCGATGCACATGGTTACAACACCATACTTCTTATTGGTTCTCCTAAGCTCTCTCAGGACCAGACCTGTTTGACGTGATCCAGTCATTCCAAAGGGATGACCTATGGAAATACTNCCGCCTAACACGTTGTATTTGTCATTGTCCAAGCCTAGCGCGTCACGGCAGTATAGACATTGAGAAGCAAATGCCTCATTTAACTCCCATATATCGATNTCATCCTGCTTAAGACCCGCATTTTCTAGCAAACGAGGGATCGCAAAAACTGGGCCAATACCCATCTCATCAGGCTCACAACCGGCCACTGTAAAACCTCGATAAATGCCAAGAGGCTCTATTCCNANCTGNGCAGCTCGTTCAGCACTCATCAGCATNGTCATGGACGCACCNTCAGACAACTGCGACGCATTNCCAGCCGTTACAGAACCATCATCCTCAAAAGCTGGAGGCAAAGAGGCTAAACCATCAAGNGTNGTTGTAGGTCNNTTACANTCATCTTTATCGACAGTCACTGTTTCGTGGCTTTCTTCCCCTGTTTCCTTGTCTACTTTCAGCATTGTCGCCTGCATAGGAACAATTTCTTCAGCAATCTTTCCAGCTTCCACTGCAGCCGCATATCGCTGCTGACTTTGTAAAGCGTATTCGTCCTGCATCTCACGAGTAACCTGATATCGACGCGCAACAACCTCAGCCGTGTTACCCATCGCCATGAAAATGTCAGGTTTTTCGTCAACCAAGCGCTGATTTTGTTGTGCTTTGCCAGGCTCTTGACGAGTTCTCATAGAAATAGAATCCACTCCACCCGCTATAGCAACCTGGGTCTGACCAGTAGCTATTTGATTCGCCGCAATCGCTATTGATTGCAAACCAGACGAACAAAACCTATTGATAGTTACACCCGCAGTTGTGATCGGCAGTTTCGACAAAACCACAGCCAATCTTGCTAGGTTTCCGTCCTGCTCTCCTGCGTGGCTCGCCGCTCCTACGACAACATCTTCTACTTCATCAGCAGCGACCTGTGAATTTCGATCCAACAAAGAATCTATACAGTGGGCCAGCATATCGTCTGACCGTGTCATGTTGAAGCTGCCACGAAAAGCCTTCGCAAGGCCAGTTCGTACGCTATCTACAATTACTACATCTCCCATTCTTGTATCCTCTAAGTTAATTTCCGAAAACCGAAGACACAGATAAGATCATCATAAACAGACGTCATTACCATGCTTCGCCGTCATTATTTTGGTTTTAGTGTATTCCCCAAACGCTAAGATATTACCTTCTTAATCTGCCAGGTGCCACCGCCCAATTTAGCTGCTAATGTATACCAACCTATAAAACCAGCTATTTGGAGGACAAATGTCCCAGTTTCATGACATCACTATGAAATCGATCACAGGAGACGATGTAAATCTATCAACCTACTCGGGTCAATTCTGCTTAATTGTCAACGTCGCAAGTGCCTGAGGCCTTACGCCACAGTACGCCGGGTTGCGTACTCTGCATAACGANACAGATAATTTAAATGTACTGGGGTTNCCTTGTAATCAATTTGGCGCNCAAGAACCTGGGTCANACGAAGAGATTCTGGATTTTGTAACCAACAAATACGACGTCAATTTTCCGATGTTTTCGAAAATCGAAGTTAACGGCGAAAACGCCTGTGANCTATACAAACTGCTNAAGAGNGAGCAGCCNGGTGAAGACGGAAATGAGGACCTACCCTGGAACTTCACTAANTTTCTNGTGGANGGANACGGTTCAGTGNTAAAGCGTTTTAATCCTCAAACTACGCCGGAAGAAATCAGAGACGAGCTGGGCAATCTAATGGGCTCTTGAGTTTCCGTTGAAGCANNGAAAATAGCACCTATGNACACNACTGTTTTAAAGGANGGACTATGCTTTGGAGAAGGCCCTCGCTGGCGAGATGGAGCTCTTTGGTTTTCNGACATGCACGACCAAAGGATCATTCGAGTTACGCGGGACGGAAACTCAGAAACCATAGTCAAACTAGAAGACGACCANCCCTCAGGCTTGGGGTGGCTGCCAGATGGCAAACTGCTAATCGTTTCCATGAGCAAAAGACAGCTTTTNCTCTGGGACGGCGCTCAGCTATCNGTTCACGCCGATTTGAGTGACCTAGCGGCCTGGCATTGCAACGACATGATTGTGGATTCNACAGGAAATGCTTACGTAGGGAATTTCGGGTTTGATCTTCACAATGGCGCCTCTCCAAAAACAGCCGAAATAATATGCGTTGATCCGAAGGGCCAAAGTAGAGTGGTTGCCGAAGATGTTTTCTTTCCCAATGGAATGGTAATCACACCTGATGGTAAAACTTTGATTGCAGCTGAGACTTTCGGCAGATGTCTAACAGCTTTTGATATAGANGCAAGCGGAGACCTTTCNCGAAAAAGAACCTGGGCGGAGCTGCCTGATGGCGCAGTCCCCGANGGTATTTGCCTNGACGATAAAGGTGGAATTTGGAGCGCCTCNCCAACCACTAATGAATGCATTCGGCAGACCGAAGGTGGCGATGTTAGCCATCGTATCGAAACAGAACGAGGTGCATTTGCCTGCATGATCGGCAATAGCGAGCTCTATGTATTAACTTCCACTTCTTCAGTTCCCGCGGACTGTCGACGTAACAAGGATGCTCGAGTTGAGGTTTATAAAGCGCCNTATGACCGTGCGGGACTTCCCTAATAAAAGAGACCNCCGTACTTNNAGAGTCCAAATAATATGACAGCAATTTATGAAAATTATGAATCGCCTTGGATGGACGATGAGCTGAGCATTCTNAGAGATGCAGCAAATCGTTTTTTCTCAACAGAATTCGTGCCGCACAAAGANCGCTGGATAGAGCAAGGAAAAGTCGATCGAGACGCATGGAACAAAGCAGGAGAGGCCGGNTTNTTGTGTGCTGAAATACCNGCCCAGTATGGTGGTGNAGGCGGCGACTANCGTCATGAAACAATCGTCACNGAAGAACAANTNGGCGCAGGNATAAGCGGTTTTGGCAACCAAGTGCACTCTCAAATCGTCGCACCCTATCTATTGCACTATGGCAACGAAGAACAAAAACAGAAATGGTTGCCGAAAATGGCTACCGGGGAAATGGTTGGCGCCATAGCCATGACTGAGCCCAATACTGGTTCAGATCTTCAAAACGTAAAGACTAGCGCCACGAAAAAAGGAGACTCTTACGTCATCAATGGCGCAAAGACCTACATTACCAATGGAATTCACGCNGANTTGGTNGTCCTAGTGGCTAAAACNGATCCAANCTTGGGCGCAAAGGGCATCAGCTTNATTATTGTTGAAGCTAACACAAAGGGTTTCAANAANGGNCGCAATCTNAAAAAGCTAGGACTCAACTCAGGAGATACCGCNGAACTTTTCTTTGATGATTGCGTCGTNCCAAGGGCAAANCTACTTGGTCCGGAAGANGGCAAAGGTTTCATTCAGCTTATGCAGCANNTACCNCANGAAAGGCTNANTTTAGCCCAAGGTGCGGTAGTNGAAACCGAAAGAGCTTTAGCGATGACTCTTGATTTTGTGAAGCAAAGAAAAGCGTTCGGACAANGAATCCTNGANTTTCAGAATACNAAATTTAAGCTTGCAGAGTGCAAAACNGAAGCCCTTATCGGTCGNACTTTTGTGGACCAGTGCCTAATCAAGCACCTAGACGGTAATCTAGATAGTTCAACCGCCTCTATGGCTAAATACTGGTGCACGGACAAGCAAAATCAAATTATTGATGTATGCCTTCAAATGCATGGAGGCGCTGGCTTTATGGACGAGTATGAAATTTCAAGAATGTACAGAGATGCAAGAGTACAAACGATCTATGGCGGCACTAACGAAATAATGAAAGAACTGATTGGCCGCACCTTAGAATGATGGCNANCAGAACACGAATATTTGNCAGGAGNGTATCGTGCNACTAGANGACAAACGACAAAAGANATTTACAAAGATNACTTTNTTGNCAGTGNCTANACTGACAGNNCTCACTGCNAANGCTNANTGGCANCTCGACCCTGCAGCNTCAGATCTCTACTTTATGTCCATCAAGGCCACNCATGTTGGAGAAGTACACTCCTTTGAAACCTTAAGCGGAACAGTGGATGACAAAGGAAGGGCCAGTCTCACAGTTGATTTAGCAAGCGTTGCCACACTGATTCCAATCAGGGATCAACGAATGCGAGAGATGTTATTTGAGGTGGATCGTTACCCGACCGCGACGGTAACCGCTCAAATCGAGACAGGTCCACTTGTTAGCATGCCTCCAGGAAGCGAACTAGACATCGAACTTGAAGGCAATCTGCAATTTAAAGGCCAAACCAACCCACTAATGACCAGGGTTAAAGTGGCAAAATTAAACGATCAAAAAGTCACCGTGAGAACGATAGCGCCTGTTGTTCTCTCTGCTAGCCAACTCCAGGTTACTGAAGGCCTAGAAAAACTCAGAGAAATTGCGGGACTTCCCAACATCAGTTTTACGATTCCCGTCACCTTCAATCTCACACTCATAAAGAACTAGAACCGGTATTCCAAGCCCACTCGAATCGACCTTGGATTTACCGGGTGAAAATGAATGTCTTCGACTGGCGAGACTTCTGACGAAAGCCTGGAAGAGTACCAATAGGCGATATCGTAGTGCTCCGAATCAGCTAAATTGAATAGATCAACTCCAGCTGTCCACCGATCAGTTTTATAAGAAAGCCCCATATTAATTATCGTCGTGCTAGGATAATTTATACTGTCATCCTCTACCAAAGCCGCGTCCCCAAAATGCCTAACACGCATACTCCAATTCCAGCCCAACACTGGAGCATGAGTCAAACCCATGCTGATGACGCGTCCATGTGCGTTGGGAATATGATCGAACTTAGCATCCACTGCGACAAATTTGCTGTCGACGATAGAACCAGTTAGGTCTAGTACCCAGTTGCTGTTGAGTTCCCAAAAGACTGCAAGCTCCAGTCCTGAACGCTCCGAGCCCTCACTCGCTTCAGTTCCTCCAGAATCACCAGCAAAAATCAGCTCCGAATCAGATTGCAGCCAAAAATAGGCTAGGCTTAAGACCAAGTCGTCGTCCCTCTCAACCCTATAGCCAACTTCAGCTCCATCCTGGCCACTAAAAAGGACAACAGGTTCGAGCTCATAGTTACTGAGAGGATCAAAAGCTATTGTCGCTCCTCTGACGTCGTTGGAATGAAAGCCCTTCCCCCAATTCAAATAAAGCTCCCCAAAACTCCCAACTTCATAAGCAAAACCAATACTAGGAAGCCAAATGTCGTCCGATCCTTTGCCACTATTATCGGACAAATTCGCAAGCACATTGTAATCAGAATAATCTAATCTAATCCCCAAGAAGCTTCTTAATTTATCTGAGATATCAATCTCCAGCTCAGAAAAAACACCAAGACTCAACCAATCCACGCTGTCTTGTCGAACTAAACCGAGCCTTATTCGATTTTCCACCGCGTGCAACGATACTTCTCCAATTTGATCAGAACGCATGTCTGTTCCCGCTCGCAAATTGATACGTGAGGTTAGTTCCCTTTGAAATTCAAAATGACCTCCATAGATCCACCTCCTGTCCACCTGTTCGTGGGCATCGCCATTCAAAGGGTCCTCCTGGAAATAGGTGAAATTGCCGAACAGGTTAAGTTTATAACGACTCAGGTAGAGTCCCGTCGAATAATTATCATTCGACATTTCAAACACCATGTTCAGTCGCGAGCTGTCGCCACCTAAGGAGGGGTCGACGTACCCAAACCTTCCCATCGCTCCGCTCAAAACTTGGCGTTGTGGAATCTGGTCAGTCGAATTCCAATTATTATCGTAAACCGTCAATGCCGTCTTTATCTGGGTCTCATGTAAATCGAGAGTGTACTGAGTGAGAAAATTAACCTTATCCACATCAGCGGGTAAAACCCAAGGACCATCACTTTTCATAACTTCCAAGGCAGATAGCATGACTCCTCTATTTAGGTCCAAAGAACCCACAGCCAGACTTCTCGAGTAGTTGTCGCTGCCGACTTCGACTTTGATGTAGGGAGAAGCTACCTCTTCATAGACGCTGAAGGTTGCGGTTCCCGCAGTCGAAAAGTCTCCGCGATCCGCGCGATAGGGGCCCTTTGCAAACCGAACGGTACTGATTATCTCGGGTATCAAGAAATTCAAATCAAGATACCCCTGCCCATGTGCGTGTGTTCGCATGTTAATCGGCATGCCCATAAAGAAAGCCGAGAAATCTGTGCCGTGATCTAAATTCATTCCCCTCAAAAAGTATTGATTAGCCTTCCCTTCACCCGAATGCTGCGTGGCAACCATTCCGGGCACCACCTCGACGAATTCGCCCACTCGCTCTATAGGTCTCGTAGAAAAATCAGAATATCCAACAAGGCCCTCTGAAGCACTCTTGCTACTCCCTTTCTGAGCCAAAGAGCGCCCGTACACTACAATTTCCTCAATTAGAACTTCTTCATCCTGGTCGGAAGGGGTCTCTGCAAAAAGTGATGAGGGGCACAACAGGACCAAAGTTAATAAGCGATTAAAAGTCAGATAATTCAAGCA
>PBUF01000004.1 GCA_002727775.1 Gammaproteobacteria bacterium | reverse complement strand
TTGCAAGCACTTTGAGGAATTTAGGTGTCTTTCCGAAGAAAGAAGTCCTCGAAGTAAGTAATTTTGATCAGAGTTTTGTTGTTATCGGGAACAATTTGTACCCAAGCGAAACTGAGTTGATCAGTAGGGAACTAAGTCTTCTGGATATCTCTCATTTCAAGGTTCCTAGTAGTGAAGGGCCGAAGATACATATAGAACTAGCGGAGGAAGAGCAAGTTCGTGAAGCTCAATTGGAAGAATTAGCCTTTTTAGGTAGGCCATGGAAATATTTAACTCTTGAAAGACAGTCAATCCTGTATTTTTTGAGGGTTCACGAACGTGATAGTGGAAAACTCCATCATGATGTTAAGGAAAATCAGTGTATTGGAATTGCGCCATTGCGTTAGTTTCTATAGTATTTCGCTCCCTTTGAATGTGCCGCTATAGCTCAGCTGGTAGAGCAGCTCACTTGTAATGAGAAGGTCCGGAGTTCGATTCTTCGTGGCGGCACCAAAAGGAATTGACTCGTCTCAAGAATAAATCTTGCAGCGATGAAATATAAGGAGATTTTTTTAGGGTGGGGTACCCAAGCGGTCAACGGGATCAGACTGTAAATCTGACGGCTATGCCTTCGAAGGTTCGAATCCTTCCCCCACCACCAATTAATTAGATCGATGAGGGATAGAATTATTTGATATTTCGGTTGTAAAAGCGCGAGTATAGTTCAATGGTAGAACCTTAGCCTTCCAAGCTAATGATGCGGGTTCGATCCCCGCTACTCGCTCCACTTATAGAGATCGAAAAGTAGTTTGTTTATTTATATAGCATTTGGGAGAATTTGTTTAACAAACGAACAAGTTAATGGTGCATGCCTCTTGTTTTGCTCACATAGCTCAGCAGGTAGAGCACTTCCTTGGTAAGGAAGAGGTCATCGGTTCAAATCCGATTGTGAGCACCAATAAAGGCTGGGTTACCGAGATAATTTAATAACACCGAGTGCCATGGTAAAAGGACTTGGAAAAAAAGTTAGACTAAGTATGATGCCGCGGTCAAAGCGCATAATTTAAATAAGGAAAATCAATGGCCAAAGAGAAATTTGAGAGAACCAAACCTCACGTAAATGTTGGGACGATCGGTCACGTGGACCATGGGAAAACGACGTTAACCGCGGCACTGACACGTGTTTGCGCGGAGGCCTTTGGTGGTGATATTAAAGAGTTTGACCAGATTGATAANGCTCCTGAAGAGCGTGAGCGAGGAATCACTATTGCGACTTCTCACGTAGAGTACGAGAGTACCAATCGCCANTATGCGCANGTTGATTGTCCGGGGCANGCTGATTATGTGAAGAATATGATNACNGGAGCGGCTCAAATGGATGGNGCCATTNTGGTTGTAAGCGCGGCTGANGGACCGATGCCTCAAACTCGAGAGCATATTCTTTTATCNCGTCAGGTGGGAGTTCCTAAAATAGTNGTATTTATGAANAANGCTGACATGGTCGACGATGAAGANTTGACTGAATTAGTNGAAATGGAAATACGAGAGCTATTGGANGCATATGAATTTCCTGGNGATGACACNCCTATTGTNGTTGGTAGTGCGCTGAAAGCTTTAGANGGTGACGATAGTGANATTGGTATGCCNGCTGTTAAGCAGCTAGTGGAGACTTTNGACGAGTATATNCCAGAACCNGAAAGAGCTGTAGATCAGCCTTTTTTGATGCCTATAGAGGATGTTTTTTCTATTTCTGGTCGAGGNACGGTGGTNACTGGTCGTGTNGAACGAGGNATAGTTAAGGTTGGCGATGATATTGATATCATTGGTATCAAGGAGACCGAATCTACNACTTGNACTGGCGTAGAAATGTTCAGAAAGCTCNTAGATGAAGGGCGNGCAGGAGAAAACGTTGGNGTTTTATTGCGNGGNACGAAGCGTGAGGANGTTGAGCGAGGNCAAGTGTTGGCGGTNCCGGGCTCGATCACTCCCCATACGAANTTTGANGCTCAAGTATANGTGTTAAGCAAAGATGAGGGTGGNCGACATACNCCATTTTTTAANGGTTATCGTCCACAGTTTTANTTTCGNACTACAGATGTNACGGGCAGCGTTGAGCTTCCAGAAGGAGTTGAAATGGTAATGCCTGGAGATGATGTAAATATGGTTGCCGAATTGATTTGTCCTATTGCTATGGACGAGGGATTGCGCTTTGCGATTCGAGAAGGTGGTAGGACCGTCGGGGCCGGCGTGGTAACCAAAGTTATTGAGTAAAAATAAAGGAGCGAAAAAAGACTCTTCTGAGCAAAAGATATAGGCCAGTAGCTCAATTGGCAGAGCAGCGGTCTCCAAAACCGCAGGTTGGGGGTTTCTTCGCTCTATAGTTGCATTTGATAATATTGCTTCCTGTTATTGCCTTGATGATACATCCTCTGTACAATTTCGCTCCCACCAGTGGGTGGCGTGGTTGAGGGAATAGTTTAGCTCATTTGCGAAGCAAGAAAGTTGAGGCACAGATAGAAAGAGTGCGGTAAGACTTTTTTGCCTTTTATTAGCAAGGCGGAATGGTAGGTCCTGGTTTTTTGTAGGAGTACGCGTGGATAATCAGCGCATAAGGATTTGTTTAAAGGCTTTCGATCACAAACTGATCGACGTGTCTACCAAAGAGATAGTGGACACCGCCAAGAGGACGGGTGCACAAATTTTAGGCCCTATTCCTTTGCCAACAAAAAAAGAAAGACACACGGTTTTGATCTCTCCGCATGTAAATAAGGATGCGCGTGATCAGTACGAAATAAGAACTCATAAGCGGTTGCTTGATATATTAGAGCCAACAGAGAAAACGGTTGATGCTCTTATGAAATTGGATTTGTCGGCTGGGGTGGAGGTTCAGATCAGTCTGAACTAGCTTATAAGGCCGGCTAGGAACTAAAAAACTCCGAGAGGGAGTTGGTGGGGATGTGCAAAAAGGAACTCCTATGGAGAGGGCCTTTTTTGCGCTCAAAAATTGCTTTTTGGTTGTATGGCCTGAAGGAGATTTACGTGACAGTTGGGTTGGTTGGTAAAAAGATTGGTATGACTAGGTTGTTCCTTGAAGAGGGGGATTCGGTTGCAGTTACAGTTTTAGAGATTGAACCCAATCGTATTACTCTGGTCAAAAACGAAGTTGATGATGGCTATTCCTCGATTCAAGTTACAACTGGAGAAGGGAGTCAGAAAAAAATAGCCAAGCCGGANTTAGGGCATTTNGCGAAAGCAAAAGTNGGCGTNGGCCGNGGGTTATGGGAGTTTCGGGTTNCAANTAAAGAAGTCGAACAGTATGAAGTCGGCGGAGAATACTCGATNGACACTTTTGAGNAAGGNCAAAAGATCGATGTACGCGGTATTTCTAAGGGNAANGGGTTTGCGGGAACTATAAAAAGATGGAATTTTAGAGGCCAGGANAACACTCANGGNAACTCGATTTCNCACCGGGCACCNGGTTCTATCGGGCAATGCCAGACTCCGGGNAGAGTTTTCAAAGGCAAGAAGATGTCTGGTCACATGGGCGCAGTNAATGTNACTGTCCAAAATTTAGAAATCGTTCAATTGGATCAGGAAAAGAATTTGATGCTTGTTAGAGGATCGGTTCCTGGTTCCGCAGGGGGNGATGTTTTGATTAAGCCTGCCGTCAAAGCCTCGAAAGTTGAGGAAGCCGAATGAATTTAGTTTGTGCTACTGGGGGCCAGAAATTGGAATTGTCTGAAACCGCTTTTGCTAGGGATTTTAATGAAGACCTTGTGCATCAGGTAGTGGTAGCTTATTTAGCGGGAGGGCGACAAGGTAGCAAAGCCCAGAAGAACCGATCGCAGGTTAGGGGTGGCGGCAGAAAGCCATGGAGACAGAAGGGTACAGGNCGCGCTCGTGCTGGGACTATTAGATCACCTATATGGCGAGGTGGTGGNGTCACTTTTGCTGCAAGGGCGCAAGATCACTCGGTTAAGGTGAACAANAAAATGTATCGGGGTGCAATTGTTTGCATCTTGTCAGAATTAATTAGACAGGAAAGGCTGATTGCAGTGGAGTCTTTTAGTCTTGAAGAGCCTAAGACGAAACTTCTTAANTTGAAGTTGGAAGAGCTGGATTTAAAAAATGTNCTTATTCTAGTGGACGATCTAGACAAAAATATTTATCTCTCCTCNAGGAACCTTGCNGGNGTGGAAGTTAANTCCGTGAACACTGTTGACCCTGTTTCGCTAATCGGTAATGACAAGGTGCTGGCTACTTTCGGGGCGCTAAAGAGATTGGAAGAGGCCTTGTCATGACAATTAATGAAGGAAGTTTATCGAATACACTCTATAAAGAGCGCCGTTATCAAATTATTTTGGGGCCACATATTTCCGAGAAAGCATCTTTGTTAGGAGACGACGAAAACAAATATGTGTTTAAGGTGTCCACAGATGCAACGAAAAAAGAAGTGAAAGAAGCGGTAGAAGAGTTGTTTCAGGTTAACGTCAAGGAAGTCAGCATATTGAACGTTAAAGGTAAAACAAAACGTACTGCCAGAGGATATAGCCGAAAGAAAGATTGGAAAAAAGCCTACGTCTCTGTAGAGCAGGGGCAAGAGATAGATTTTATGGTGGTTGAATAGCATGGCTGTTATAAAAGCAAAACCAACGTCTGCAGGCCGCCGGTTTGTCGTCAAGGTTGTCGATAAAACTCTTTATAAAGGCAGGCCGAACAAGGCATTGGTTGAAAAGAAAAAAGGGACTGGCGGACGCAATAATTCCGGCCGGATAACGGTTCGACATCGCGGAGGAGGGCACAGAAAACTTTATCGATTGATTGATTGGAAAAGAGATAAAGATGGCATTCCAGGATTAATCGAAAGAATCGAATATGACCCAAATAGAAGCGCGAACATAGCGTTGGTGAAGTATAGAGATGGAGAAAGACGTTACATTTTAGCGCCAAAAGGTCTGGGGGTTGGCGCGCCGGTTATGAGTGGTGCCGCCTCGCCTATATCTCCTGGGAATTCCATGCCTATTCGGAATATACCAGTGGGAAGTGTAATTCACTGTGTGGAGTTGAAACCCGGGAAAGGAGCNCAATTTGTTAGGAGCGCAGGAACTTCCTGTCAACTAGTCGCAAGAGAAGGTAATTACGCAACATTAAGGCTGCGGTCCGGAGAAATGCGCAGAGTTCTCGTGGGTTGCCGGGCAACGCTTGGAGAGGTTGGCAACGGAGAACATAATCTGCGGTCTTTAGGCAAGGCTGGAGCGAAAAGATGGAGAGGTGTTAGGCCAACGGTTAGAGGTGTTGCGATGAACCCCGTTGATCATCCGCATGGAGGTGGCGAAGGCAAAACATCAGGCGGACGCCATCCGGTCTCACCTTGGGGTGTTCCTACAAAAGGATACAAGACCAGAAAGAATAAGAGAACGGATAGATTGATTGTTCGTCGAAGAGGGAAGAGGTAACTAGGAGGAATTCGTGGCTAGATCTTTGTATAAAGGACCGTTTATAGACACTCATCTCTTGAAAAAGGTAGAAGTGGCAGCTGCTAACAATGATCGGAAGCCCATTAAAACCTGGTCTAGAAGGTCAATGGTAATACCGGAAATGGTTGGTCTCACCATATCAGTATATAACGGGAGACAGCATGTTCCTGTGTTGGTTAACGAAGATATGGTTGGCCACAAGCTAGGCGAGTTTTCGCCTACCAGAACTTATCGTGGTCATGCTGCTGACAGAAAAGCGAAGAGATAGACGAACGACAAAGATGATAATNAGGCATACAAGGAAGTTTAATGGAAGTTAGCGCTAGCGCTAAAAGACTTAGGATATCGGCGCAAAAAGTAAGACTAGTGGCTGATCAGATAAGAGGTAAGCCGGTAGCCGACGCTCTTGATCTATTGTCTTTTAGTAACAAAAAAGCATCAGTCCTGATGAGGAAAGCGCTTGAGTCCGTTGTGGCGAATGCTGAGAACAATGAGGGTGCAGATATAGATGAGCTCAAAGTCTCTGAAGTCTATGTAAATGAAGGGATGACAATGAAGCGAATACGGCCAAGAGCTAAGGGCCGTGCAGATAGAATATTTAAACGGTCAAGTCACATAACCGTGACTGTATCTGATAACTAAAAGAGACAAAGATGGGACAAAAAGTACATCCAAATGGTATTAGGTTAGGGATTGTTAAAGAACATACCTCCATGTGGTATGCAGATCGTAAGAATTACTCTGATTATTTACTCAATGATCTTNAAGTGAGAGATTTTCTCAGAAAGCGNTTGGTAGATGCGTCTGTGAGCAGAATAGAGATCCACAGGTCTGCACAAGACGCTAGGATAAAAATTCATACAGCTCGGCCAGGTATAGTAATCGGTAAGAAAGGCGAGGACGTCGAGCAGCTCAGACTGANCCTCTCNGANATGATGGGGATAAACGTTAATCTCAACATAGAGGAAATTCGNAANCCCGAATTNGATGCNTATTTGGTTGCTCAGAATGTAGCTCAGGCCCTAGAAAGAAGAGTTCAATTTAGAAGAGCAATGAAGCGAGTTATTCAAAATGCGATGAGGATAGGAGCAGAAGGCATTAAGGTGAGAGTTGCTGGTAGATTAGGGGGCGCAGAGATAGCAAGAGCGGAGGTCTATCATGAGGGTAGAGTTCCTTTGCATACCCTTCGAGCGGATATTGATTACGCTACCTACGAGGCCAAAACAACTTATGGAATCTTGGGTATAAAGGTCTGGATTTTTAAAGGTGAAATTATTGGTGAACAAAGTAGTGATGAAGCGATTGTCGATAGTGGAGCGGCGTGAGGCGAGTTAATTAAGATATGTTGCAACCAAAGAAAACAAAGTACAGGAAACAGCAAAAGGGGCGAAATCGGGGCTTAGCTCTCNGAGGAAGTCGNGTAAGTTTTGGTGAATTCGGTCTTAAGGCNGTAGGTCGAGGCAGAATGACGGCTCGCCAGATAGAAGCTGGAAGAAGNGCTATGACAAGGCGAGTCAAGCGTGGCGGTAAAATATGGATTAGGGTTTTTCCAGANAAACCGATCACTAAAAAACCGCTTGAAGTCAGACAAGGAAAAGGTAAAGGCGCCGTAGAATACTGGGTTGCTCTGATACAACCCGGAAGGATGATCTATGAGATGCAGGGTGTTCCTGAAGAAACCGCTAGAGAAGCATTTGCCTTGGCAGCCGCTAAGTTACCTTTTAGGACACAGTTTGTTAGAAGGACTGCAATGTAATGAAAGCTGCAGAATTGAGAGAAAAGGAAACAGAGGAATTGTACGAAGAATTGCTCAGNCTGCGTAAGGAACAATTTGGTTTGCGTATGCAGGATGCAAGCGGTCAGTTGGGGCAATATCACTTACTAAGCCAGGTGAAAAGAGATATTGCGAGGGTGAAAACGGTCATAGTAGAGAAACAGGATCAATTTTCTACTGAAGTAGAGGCGGAAAAATGAGTTCGACTAACCCAAGAACGTTGTCAGGCTTAGTTGTCAGTGATCGTATGGATAAAACGATAACTGTGAGAGTGGAAAGAAGAGTAAAACACCCGGTCTATGGGAAGTTCATTCGAAGATCGACAAAGTTGCANGCGCANGACGGTGATAATGAATGTCGAGTAGGGGATAGTGTGACCGTCGTNGAATGCAGGCCANTGTCAAAATCTAAAACGTGGATGCTGAAGAGTATAGACCAAAGATCAAGAGAGCTGGGAATATGATTCAGACNGAAAGCGAGTTGGAAATAGCCGACAATAGCGGGGCCAGAAGAGTCAAGTGCATCAAGGTTTTGGGNGGAAGNCATCGCNGNTACGCCCNTATAGGNGACATCATAAAAGTAACGGTAAAAGAAGCCATTCCGAGNGGCAGGGTGCANAAAGGCCAGGTAATGAATGCCGTAGTAGTTCGAACTAGAAAAGGGGTAAGGCGCGGCGACGGTTCGTTGATAAAGTTTGATGAAAACGCGGCGGTTCTTTTGAATCAACAGAATCAACCTGTTGGAACGAGGATATTTGGCCCTGTTACTAGGGAGCTGCGAACGGAGAACTTTATGAGAATCGTATCTTTGGCGCCGGAAGTAATCTGATTCGCCATAGTTTGGATATTTGAGACGATACAATGCTAAAAATTAAAAAAAGTGACGAAGTGGTAGTAATCGCCGGGCGAGATAAGGGACAGCGAGGAGAGGTCCTTGAAGTTAGAAAGGATGGTCGCTTAATTGTTTCTGGAATCAACATGGTCAAGAAGCATAAAAAAGCAAATCCAAATGCTGGGGAACAGGGTGGTATTGTCGATCAAGAGGCTCCTATACAGGTTTCTAATGTAGCCATTTGGAACGAAGAGAGCGAAAAGCCAGATCGAGTGGGGTTCAGGTTTGAAGGCGACAAGAAAATTAGGTTTTACAAGTCAGATGGCAAAGAGATAGTGGATTAATAATGACGCAGCTTTACGAAAAATATAAGAACGAAGTGATGCCTCAATTATTGGGTAGTCTCCATTGCGATAATACGATGGAAGTTCCCAGAATTGTCAAAGTTACCTTAAACATGGGTGTTGGTGAAGCAGTGGTGGATAGAAAAGCGATTGATTCTGCGGTGGCTGACATGACTTTAATTAGTGGCCAAAAACCTCTGATTTGTAATGCGAGAAAATCTGTCGCTGGTTTCAAGATAAGGGATGGTTACCCGATAGGCTGCAAAGTCACTCTCCGTAAAGGTCGAATGTACGATTTTGTAGAGAGACTAGTGAGCGTAGCAATACCCCGTATACGTGATTTTAGAGGATTAAACCCTCGTTCCTTCGATGGCCGAGGGAATTTCTCGATGGGGTTGGCGGAGCAAATCGTTTTTGCGGAGATCGATTATGACAAGATCGATAAAATACGTGGGTTGGATATATGTATCACTACAAGCGCAAAAAATGATGAAGAAGGTTTGGCGCTTTTGAAGGCACTAAATTTCCCGTTTAGAGAATAGTCGGATTGTTAGGAGCGTTTTAGATGGCAAAGACATCGATGATTGAAAGAGAGAAAAAACGAGCGCAGATGCGGGAGAAATATGCTCAAAAAAGAAGGGATTTGAAAGCTGTGATCAAAGACAAGAACGTCAATGAAGAAGATCGTTGGGCGGCGCAGGTTAAGCTTCAAGCGCTACCTCGTGACTCTAGTCCTGTGAGAGAACAACGTAGATGTTTGCTAACTGGTCGACCTCACGCCGTGTATAGAAAGTTTGGGCTTTCCAGAAATAAGCTGAGAGAAGCAGCTATGAGAGGAGACGTTCCAGGTTTAGTTAAGGCTAGTTGGTGAAAAAAATATGACTATGCAAGATCCTATAGCAGACCTTTTGACTCGAATAAGAAATGCCCAGTTGGCTGGGCACGAGTCCGTGGTCATCCCTCATTCTAAGCTGAAGGGCGAGGTTATACGCGTATTAAAAGAAGAGGGATATATAGAGGCCTATCAGGTNTCTGACGATGCCAAACCCTTGATTGAGGTTACTTTGAAATATTCAAAAGGTGTCCCGGTGATCGAGAAGATAAAGAGGGTAAGCCGGCCCGGCCTNAGGATCTACAAAGATTCTGATAACGTCCCNTCCGTCAATGGNGGNTTAGGGGTTGCGATAGTTAGNACCAATAAGGGAGTNATGACNGATCGATTGGCCAGGANGGAAGGAGTNGGNGGAGAAGTGATATGTACGGTNTTTTAGGTCTGTCTCATGTCTAGAGTTGCTGATAATCCTGTAAAAATTGTAGATGGTGTGACCGTGGATATAGAGGGCCAAGAAGTGAAGGTTGACGGTCCTAAAGGGTCGTTAAGTATGACCGTTAATGCCTCGGTTGATTTGAAAGTCGAGGAAGGACTAGTGGTGTTTGTTCCAAATAGCAACGATCGTAAGTCTGAGGCGATGGCAGGTACTACTAGGGCGCTGGTGCAGAATATGGTGCTTGGTGTCTCTGAAGGTTTTGAAAAGCGCCTCGAGCTCCAAGGCGTTGGGTATAGAGCTCAGGCGAAAGGGAATCAAGTGTCACTGCAGTTGGGCTTTTCACACCCAGTAGATTACGAGTTGCCGGAGGGTATTTCTGCGGAGACGCCAAGTCAAACGGAGATAGTTATCTCTGGAAACGATAAGCAACAAGTCGGTCAGGTTTGCGCAGAAATTCGCGGGTTTAGGCCGCCTGAACCTTATAAGGGTAAGGGTATTAGATATCAAGGTGAATATGTTAGGCGCAAAGAGGCTAAGAAAAAGTAGGGTTTTTGAATGCATTTAAAAAAAACTAAACGAACGCGCAGGGCGTTGAAGAGTCGAATGAGAATGCGTAAGCAAGGTATTGAGCGACTATCGGTGACGCGGAGTGGTAGGCATATTTATGCTCAAGTTATTTCTGCCGATGGGGCAAAGGTCCTGGCTCAGGCTTCTACATTGGACGAAACTTTGAGGTCGGAAGGAGCATGTAATATTGAGTTGGCTTCAAAGGTCGGTGAACTGGTTGCTGATCGAGCTAAAAATATCGGAGTTATGAAAGTGGCTTTTGATCGATCTGGCTTTAAATATCATGGAAAGATAAAGGCGTTGGCCGAAGCGGCCAGGGCGAATGGGATGGAGTTCTAAATGGCTTATGCAGACGAGATTAAAGAAGAAGGGTTGGTAGAGAAGCTCGTTGGTGTAAACCGTGTCGCTAAAGTTGTAAAAGGAGGCAGAATTTTTGGTTTTACTGCCTTGACTGTAGTCGGAGATGGCAATGGAAGAGTTGGTTTTGGCCGTGGTAAAGCTCGTGAAGTGCCAATAGCCATACAGAAAGCGATGGAAGCTGCAAGAAAGAATATGATCGATATAGAGCTAAACGGTAATACGCTCTGGTATCCAATAACTGCTCGCCATTCAGCATCGAAGGTGTATATGCAACCCGCTTCCGAGGGTACAGGAATAATTGCAGGGGGCACGATGCGGGCTTTACTTGAAGCGGCTGGCGTTCAAAACGTACTGGCTAAGTGTTATGGCTCGACCAACCAGATAAACGTCGTTAGAGCGACATTTAAAGCACTAAAGGGAATGCGATCCCCAGGTCAGATAGCTGAAAAACGAGGTTTATCAATCGAGGCCATTGAAGCCTAGATATTTTAGAGAAAGCATTTAATGAGCAGCAAGACAATAAAGATTACTTTGGTCAAAAGCCCCATCGGTCGTTTGAAAAAACATAAAGCATGTTTAAGGGGGCTTGGGTTAAGGCGAATGGGACAGACCGTGGAGTTAGAGGATACGCCCTCGATCAACGGAATGGTCAGAAAAGTTAGCTATATGGTCAGGACAGAGGACAAGAAAGATGAGGCTTAATAGTATAAGTCCTGCTAGAGGATCGAAAAAAGAGAAAAAAAGGGTTGGCAGAGGATCGTCTTCCGGTTGGGGCAAAACTTCCGGAAGAGGCCAGAAAGGGCAAAAATCAAGATCTGGAGGAGGAGTGCGTCCAGGTTTTGAAGGTGGTCAATTGCCTCTTCAAAAGAGGCTTCCTACTTTTGGGTTTCGATCTAGGATAGGTGCTTCGACTTGCGAAGTGAGAACTTCCGAGATTAATGCAATTGAACCTGCGGTGATTACGATCGACGTATTGAAGGCTAATAGATTGATTCGAAGGGATATGAAGCGTGTTCGAATAATGCTTTCAGGCGAAGTGAACCGAGCTATTCAGATAGCGGATTCAAATATCTCTGTAACCGCTGGAGCCGTTTCGGCGATCGAGGCTGCCGGCGGATCGGTGGAAGATAAAGAGTAAGTAATCGTTCATGAACGTTAATACAGAAGACATTAGAAATCAGTTAGCTGGCAATAAGTCAGGCACTGCTGAATTGAGGAGCAGATTGCTCTTCGTAATGTTTGCTCTATTAGTGTATCGAGTCGGTACCCACATTCCTGTTCCTGGAATTGATCCAGCCCAGCTACAAGCGTTATTTAATCAAAATCAGGGAGGCATATTAGAATTATTCAATATGTTTTCAGGAGGAGCATGGGAAAGAATGAGTATCCTGGCTCTTGGTGTGATTCCTTATATCACTGCGAGCATCATAATGAATTTGTTGACGATGATGTATCCAACGTTTATGCAGTGGAAGAAGGAGGGAGACGCGGGCAGAAGAAAAATTACTCGTGTAACCAGGTATTTGACGTTAGGTATCGCACTTATCCAGTCTTTTTCGTTGACTGTTACGCTAGCTAATCAAGGGCTAGCTTTTCAATCCGGGCCATCATTTTACTTCGTCTCGGTAGTTACACTGGTCACTGGGTCCATATTTATGATGTGGTTAGGAGAGCAGATCACGGAGCGAGGCGTGGGTAACGGGATTTCTTTGCTTATCTTTGCTGGGATTGTTTCGGGATTCCCTGCTGCTATAGGGCAGGTATTCGAGGCCGCTAGGCAAGGGAACATCAATGTGATTGCTCTGCTAGCTATTGCAGCTTTGGCTGTAGGCGTTGTTTGGTTTGTTGTGAGGGTTGAGAGAGGTCAAAGGCGTTTGAGCGTTAATTATGCAAAACGACAGCAGGGCAGAAGAGTCTATCAGGGACAGAGCAGTCATCTTCCGCTTAAGATAAATATGGCGGGAGTTATACCAGCTATTTTTGCGTCCAGTTTATTGTTGGCCCCGGCCTCTATGGCGAGTTGGTTTAGTGCAGGCGCTGGGATGGAATGGCTTCAAGAAGTGTCCCTAGTGTTATCTCCTGGGCAGCCGTTATACATATTGTTGTTTGCAGCAGGGATCATATTTTTCAGTTTTTTTTATACTGCCATAGTTTTTGATCCTAAAGAGCTATCTGAGAATTTGAAGCGCCAAGGGGCTTATCTCCCGGGCATAAGACCCGGTCAACAGACGGCAAAATATATTGATGACGTTATAACTAAACTCACTGTTTTTGGCTCACTCTACGTTGCTCTGGTTTGTCTCCTGCCCGAGTTTATGGTGGTGGCATTTAATGTGACGTTCCAGCTTGGTGGGACTGCCCTTTTAATTGTGGTGGTGGTTGCTATGGATTTCAT
This sequence comes from Gammaproteobacteria bacterium, assembly GCA_002727775.1. Taxonomy (GTDB): domain Bacteria; phylum Pseudomonadota; class Gammaproteobacteria; order Pseudomonadales; family Azotimanducaceae; genus UBA4421. The sequence goes on along the minus strand of PBUF01000004.1, from coordinate 3,364 downwards.
GTCACAAATACAGTCGCATTTGATGTCCAGTCAGTATGCAAAACTAATGGAAAAATCAAATCTGCAAAACTATGGGAAACGGAGATAAAAGGGTCTAAGTATGAAAGTTAGAGCTTCCGTAAAAAGAATATGTCGAAATTGCAAAATCATAAAGCGCAAAGGAGTAGTGCGAGTTATTTGTAGCGCTGAGCCTAGACATAAACAGAGACAAGGTTAGTGACTCAGTCTCGGAAATATAAGGATTAAAATTTATGGCACGTATAGCTGGCGTTAACATACCTGATAATAAGCATGCGAAAATTGCGTTGACTTATATTTTTGGAATTGGACGAACTAAAGCTGAGAAGATATGTGCTGCGGCTGGGGTTGACCCAGTCTCCAAGATTAGCGGGCTGGACGAAGCTAATTTGGATGCGATAAGAACTGAAGTGGCAAAAGAGACTGTAGAGGGAGATTTACGGCGGGAAAATTCGATGAATATAAAACGCCTGATGGATTTGGGAACATACAGGGGCGTGCGTCACAGACGGCATCTTCCGGTTAACGGTCAAAGAACGCGCACGAATGCTAGAACCGTCAAAGGGCCTAAAAGGCCTATTCGTAAGTAAGAGACACTTTAGGGAATATTAGGATGGCAGAAAAGAAAAAGGCAAAGAGGGTAGTTGTCGATGGATTGGCCCACATACATGCCTCTTTTAATAATACTATCATTATGATCACGGATAAGCAGGGGAATGCGCTTCACTGGGCGACGGCTGGTGGTTCTGGTTTTAGAGGCTCTAGAAAAAGTACGCCTTTTGCTGCCCAGGTAGCTGCAGAACGAGCAAGTACGGCAGCAGTAGAAAATGGTATGGCGAGCGTGGATGTTATGGTTAAAGGACCTGGACCAGGCAGAGAATCTGCTGTTAGAGCGCTTAACTCGTCCGGCTTAAAGATAAACAGCATCTCGGATGTTACGCCTATTCCTCATAATGGTTGTAGGCCACCAAAGAGGCGTAGGGTTTAGTTTCTCCTGCGTATAGGAGTCTATAAGAGGATTAGTTTATGGCACGATATTTAGGACCGAAATTAAAGCTCAGCAGGCGTGAAGGCACTGATTTGTTCCTGAAAAGCGGAGTCAGGCCGATCGAATCGAAGTGTAAAATAGATAATGCGCCAGGCCAACACGGGATAAGGAGAGGGCGATTATCTGATTACGCGCTTCAATTGCGAGAGAAACAGAAGGTAAGGCGACTATATGGTATTTTGGAAAAGCAATTCAGAAACTATTATAAGAAGGCTGAAAGACAAAAGGGCGCAACTGGTGAAAACCTTCTGATGTTGTTGGAAAGCCGTCTAGACAACGTAGTNTATCGAATGGGATATGGNTCGACGAGGGCGGAAGCACGACAGTTGGTGTCGCACAAGTCTATCCTCGTGAATGGAGGCTTAGTTAACATACCATCGTATCAGGTAGAGCCNGATGATACTGTCTCTGTGAAGGAGGCTTCTAGGGGCCAACTGCGAATNCAATCGGCTCTCCAACTATCAATCCAGAGAGGTCAGGCTGAGTGGTTAGATGTGTCTGTTGAAGCATTTTCTGGGTTGTTTAAAAGACTGCCAGATAGAGAAGAGTTGCCATCGGAAATCAACGAAAACCTTATCGTAGAGTTTTACTCTAAATAAACAAAGCTGATGTAAGTAGAGGTAGGAGACCAATAAATGTCTGATTTTTTGACCCCTGATAAAATTGATGTTCAATCGGCATCGCCGTTNAAAGCTCGTGTCGTGCTAGAACCGCTCGAAAGAGGATTTGGTCATACACTCGGAAATACATTAAGACGAATACTTTTGTCCTCAATGAATGGCTCTGCGATTACGGAAGTCCAGATAGATGGAGTAGAGCATGAGTACACGACCATAGAAGGNGTGCAAGAAGATGTGATTGATATTCTGCTNAATNTAAAAAACGTATCTGTTCTGATGCATAATCAAGAGGACGCCTATATTACTTTGTCTAAGCAAGGNCCTTGTACAGTTAAAGCTGGGGATTTTGCTTTGGGACATGATATCGAAGTTGCTAATCCCGACCATATTCTATGTACCTTAAATGAAAAAGGTGCAATAAATATTGAAGCCCGAGTGACCAAAGGGAGGGGCTATGTGCCTGCTGATGCATTAGTTGATGAGGAAGAAACAAGGGAGATAGGGGTGTTAAGACTGGATGCTTCTTATAGCCCTTTGAAGAATGTAGCTTATAGCGTGGAGAGTACTAGGGTAGAACAGAGAACGGACTTAGATAAGCTAATATTAGAGCTTGAGACTAATGGAACAATTGATCCTGAAGAAGCGATAAGGAGAGCTGCGACCATACTTCAGCAACAATTAGCTGTATTCGTAGATTTGGATAGTGAGGTAATAGAAGAGGAGGAGGAAGAAGAGGAACAGGTGGATCCGATTCTTTTGAGACCGGTAGACGATCTCGAATTGACGGTTCGCTCCGCTAATTGTTTGAAAGCAGAGAGCATCTACTACATTGGTGATTTGATACAAAGGACCGAAGTAGAACTACTTAAAACTCCTAATTTAGGTAAAAAATCGTTAACTGAGATTAAAGATGTCTTAGCGTCACGCGGACTTGCTTTAGGTATGAGGATTGAAAACTGGCCACCATCTTCAATCACATCGGCAATAGGTTAGGCCATACACTGGAACATTGATATGCGTCATCGTAAGAGCGGTAAAAAGTTAAATAGAAATAGTTCGCATAGGCAGGCCATGTTTAGAAATATGGCTGTGTCGCTTATCGAACATGAAGTTATTAAGACTACTGTTGTTAAAGCAAAAGAACTTAGGCGATTTGCTGAACCTCTAATAACGCTATCGAAGGAGGACACTGTCGCCAATAGAAGGTTGGCTTTCGACAGAACTAGGAGCAAAGCTGCGGTGGGCAAACTTTTTTCTGAGATTGGTCCAAGGAGTAAAGATAGAAACGGTGGTTACACTAGAATCTTAAAGTGTGGTTTTCGTAAGGGGGATTCTGCGCCAATGGCCTTTATAGAATTAGTCGACCGCAATGGGCTTACTGAAGGTGATTTGGAGACTGATCCTTCAGCTGATGAAACGACTTCTGAGGGGCCTGATACGGAGGACAGCGCAACGCAATTGGATTCGGAAGAATCTACTAATGGTTCGGAACAAACAAAAACTAGCAATTAAGTGTCTAATAGTAGTATTTTTTTTCCTCCGCAGAGGACTCTCATGGGCCCAGGGCCTTCGGATGTTCATCCTAGAGTACTATCGGCTCTTTCAAAACCCACGATCGGCCATCTGGATCCACAATTTATCGATTTAATGGAGAGTATTAAAAGGCTTCTGCGCTCTG
>PBUF01000045.1 GCA_002727775.1 Gammaproteobacteria bacterium | reverse complement strand
TGGATCGAAAAGCAGCTAGTACCGTGAAAACGAAGCAGCCTATGTTGCTCAACCCAATACAAAAAAGACAAACAGAAAATTCGGCGGAATCAAGAGCGCTACGTACGCAAATACATTCAGGAGATCGTTGTACGCACGCTCTTCTTTTATTTCCAACCGGCTACCTATCATAAGCCAAAGAGCGCCAGCAATTACGACGCTCAACACCAGTGATAAAACCAAGGCAGCCAATAGAGCTTCCTGTTACGGCAGATTGATCTGCATCATCCCTTTGGGTTTAGCGCCCTCCAGGTCGGAGATCATGTCGTAATTTGAAGCGATGTCCTCAGGAGTGGCGTCAACTCCTAGCTGAGCCCCCGTATTTTCAACAATACTCGCAACTGAGAAACGACCACCTTCCGCTTGCATAATCACTCCATTTGGAGCTTCTTCACTTACCAGGAACAGGGCCGCTGGAGTGACCGACTCAGGCGCAAGCTTAGAGTGAACAGCCTCCGGGATTAAACTTTCAGTCATTCTAGTTGCAGCGATCGGAGCAATTGTGTTGGTGTGAATGTTATTCTTTGCTCCTTCTATTTTCAGAGAATTCATGAATCCAACTTGCGCTAACTTGGCAGCTCCATAATTAGTTTGTCCAAAGTTTCCATAGAGGCCTGTGGGAGATGTCGTCATCAAAATCCTGCCATAATTCTGCTCTCGCATAATTGGCCAGACCGCATGAGTACAGTAAACGGCTCCCATCAAATGGACGTCAACAACCACCTGGAAATCATCCAGATCTATTTTTGAAAAAGATTTGTCTCGTAATATGCCAGCATTATTAATCAGAATATCAACTCTACCCCACGCCTCCATCGCATCATCAACCATGCTCTTTGCACCATTTCGATCAGAGACNGAACCTCCATTAGAGATTGCTTCACCNCCCGATTNTTTAATTTCAGATACGACTTTCTCNGCTGCTTCAGACGANCCACCGGTTCCATCCATAGCCCCACCGAGATCATTCACGACAACTTTTGCGCCGCGTCTCGCTAGCTCCAACGCATGACTTCTACCTAAACCTCCTCCTGCTCCCGTAACTATCGCTACCTGACCTTCAAACGAAATACTCATTTTTTTCTCCTAACTATTGTTACGGACGCATTCCAAATCGAACAGGTCCAACTAAATTATCCAACTGAGGCTGAATCCAATCGATCCACTCACACAACATGGGCCTCGTCTCCCGNGGGTCAATCAGTTCNTGTACAGCAAACGACTCAGCTCGCGGGAANGGAGAGCGAGCCTCCCTGATACGTTCTTCCAGCTCTCTTCTCTTGGCTTCTGGGTTCTCTGCAGCGGCGATTTCCCGATGAAAAGCTACTGCCACTCCCCCTTCCAATGGCAATGCTCCCGATTCAACGGAGGGCCAAGCTAGGACATAATTACCTGGAGCATAGTGAGCAGCCGTAGCCACTCCAAAACCCTTGTGCACCTGGATTACTGCCCACGGTATCGTGGACTGAGATGCAGCACACACCGCAGCCATTCCATAACGAATAGTACCTTGAGCTTCAGATTCAGGCCCAATCATAAACCCAGGCTGATCAACAAAATTAACAATTGGCACATGAAACGTGTCGCACATTTCCACAAAGCGACGATACTTCTGAGCAGCTTCAGCCGTCATCGCTCCTGCATAAACCATGCAATCATTGGCTAAGATACCAACCGGTTGACCATTTAATTGCGCAAGACCGCATATCTGACTGGGTCCAAAGTCTTTTCCCATTTCAAAAAAGCTTTCCTGATCTACGATCATCTCGACAATTGCCCTCATGTCGAAACCCGCGTTGCTATCTCTAGGGACCGCCGTGAGCAAATCCTGCTCCATACGGTCTACCGAATCATGGCATTCATATCTAGGCGTCCGCTCATGAACACTCGAAGGCAAGAAACTAAGAAATTTCTTTATTTGCGCAAAAGCATCATGCTCGTCNTCAGCCAAATTATCGATCACGCCGCTGGATGCGTGCACTTGAGCGCCGCCGAGTTCATCTTTAGTCAAGCTAACTCCTAATGCGCGCTCAACCAAGGCCGGACCACCAATCAAAACCTGGGCAGTGTGTTTTGTCATCACAGAAAAATGGGACGCGACCAATCTACCCGCCGGGAAACCCGCGACAGCCCCCATTGCTCCAGACACAACCGGAACCTCGGACATTGCATCGGCGATAATCTTGAACCTTGGTTCCGTGAAGACAGGTTCACCAACAGTGCCACCCTTTTTCGCNGAACCCTTTACACTGCCTCCACCGCCCTCAAGCATTCTTATCAAAGGCACTTTATACTGCACCGCCAAGTGTTCTGCGTAGACACTCTTTCGTAATCCTGCAGCATTGGGTGAGCCGCCCTTCAAAGTAAAATCTTCACCACCTACAACAATCCTTCGCTGGTCTATCTTTCCAAATCCGACAATATAGTTGGCTGGCGCATATTCAATAATCTCGTCATGATCATCATATACAGGGCTGGCTGTTGCCTGACCATGTTCTCTAAACGAGTTTGGGTCTAACAGGGTATCGATACGTTCGCGAATCGTGAGCCTACCCTTAGCGTGCTGCTTGGCTATACCTTCCTTACCACCCTGTTGTTTCGCCAGATGCCGTCTGCGTTCAAGTTCTTTGACTTCATTTTCCCAGGACATTGTCTATTCCGGATCGCTAAAGTTTGGGGTTCTGTTTTCAAAATTGGCGGTGATCGCTTCGACCTGGTTCGGCGTGCCAATCAATTGTCGTTGCAAAGCTTCCTCTAATTCCAGGCCAAATCGCTCATCGGCGTGCCAGCTTCGCTCTAACAGTTTTTTACCAGCTCGCACTGCATCAGGAGATTTAGCAGCTATTTCTTTAGCTAATGCAAAGGCCCTCTCAAGAGGATTCTCATCGACATGAGTCACCAAGCCGATTTCTTTTGCCTGCTCGCCATTGAGAACGCGTCCCGTAAAGGTAAGTTCTTTGGCCACATCAAGGGACACCAAATCTCTCAATGTTTGGGTCAAACTCATGTCCGGAATAAGACCCCACTTGATTTCCAAAACCGACATCTTGATATCAGGCGCCGCGATACGAATATCTCCTCCTAGGGCGATTTGCGTGCCCCCGCCGTAGGCGACCCCATGTATAGCCGTGATCACAGGCATAGGAAGGTTCTTCCATACATAAGCTGCCCGCTGAGCATAATTTCCGGGTTCCGCACGTTCAACTTGCTCAGACTTATCGATTTCTCGAGGACCAGAAGAGTCTGCCATTCGCGCAAAGCTAGACATATCTAATCCAGCGCAAAATCCGTTTCCGTTACCTGACAGAACGACCGCCCTGACCTCTTTCGCTTGACTTAGCTTTTCGCCGGCCAAATGAATAGCTGAAAACATTTCTGGACTCAGTGCATTATACTTTTCCGCCCGATTAAGTCGTACGTCAGCTATTCCTTCCCTAACTTCTAGCGTAACCAGATCTGCACTCATCGCTCCCCCTATAAATCCAAACACTCAAGCAAATGGCCGATAAGAATAACACTCTGAAGGCTCTCAAAAGAGCCTTTTATAATAAAAAAACAGCAAGTGGAACTTTTTTTCGGCCTCAAAGATCAGCGGTAGATTGAAAATCTAAACAAGATTTTGAATAACGGTCTAGGCCTCAACGACCGCAACAACCTGATCTTCTTCTACCTGGTCTTCAGCGGAAACTTTTAACTCAACCAACTTGCCCGCTGCTGGCGATTCGACCGGAATTTCCATTTTCATCGATTCTAGTATCATGATCACATCGCCTTCGGCGACATCAGCGCCGACCTCCAAAAGAATTTTCCAAACGTTCCCAGTGACCTCGCTTTCGACCTCGTGCCTCGCCATATCAACTCCTTAGGGTTTAACCGATCTATCCTAAATCATAAACGATCGAGGAGGCCTGTATCTATGTTCCCTTTTAAAAACTCGTCACTATTAAGTACTTTTTGCAACAGCGCCGCGTTAGTTTTAACTCCAGAAACATCAAAAGCACGCAACGCGACAGAAAGTCGACCTATCGCTTGTTCTCGAGTATTACCTTTAGCTATCACCTTCGCTAACAGAGGATCATAGTATGGCGTTATCGCCTGTCCTCTCTGATAGCCNGTCTCTACCCTCACCCCAAACATCTCGGGCGGTCGAAATGTCTCTAACCTCCCAGTAGACGGGAACATCGAATCAGGGTCCTCGGCATATAATCTAGCCTCAATAGCAAATCCCTTTCTGACTATGTCTTGCTGATCCGGCAAAGGACGCCCCGCCATCAGACTTAGCTGGAGCTTGACCAAATCCAAGCCGATCACTTCTTCCGTGACTCCATGCTCAACTTGAATCCTAGTATTCATTTCTAAAAAACCCATCTCGCCATTTTGCAAGAACAAAGTCTCTAAGGTCCCTAAGCTGCCATATTTAATTTTTCGACAAACTTCTGCCGCGAGTTCAGCCCGTTCGTTCAACATAGTTTCATCTAGCCCAGGTGACGGACTTTCTTCGATTAGCTTTTGATGACGGCGCTGAACCGAGCACTCCCGATCAAAAGCGTGAACACAACCTCCTTTTCCATCACCAATTATCTGAAACTCAATGTGCCTAGGCCTATCGATCCACTTTTCAAGATATAAACTTGAATCAGAAAAAGCTTTTTCTGCGATAGAACTTGCTCGAGCAATAGCTACCGATAGATCTTGCAGATGACTGACGACCTGCATACCAATGCCGCCACCGCCCCCGCTTGGTTTTACAACTAATGGGAACCCTATTCCCCTGGCCAATTCGTCAATGTTTTCCTTATTTTCTAGGGCCTCTGAACCAGGAAATACTGGAAATCCATGTGCAGCCATCGTCTCTCGGCCTTTTACTTTCTCCCCCATTTGCTCAATCAAATCAGGATCTGGCCCGATAAAGAGCAACCCGCTATTTTTCACCTGACGGGCAAATGACGCATTCTCGGACAAAAACCCATAGCCTGGATGGATGGCATCAGCGCCATGCTTTTTGGCTATTTCTAGAATCGCTTCTTTGTTCAGATAAGTCTCATCGGGACGGTTACCATCCATTCGAACCGCTGAGCTTGCCTCATCAATATATGCCGATCCTTCGTCCGCCTCTGAATAGATGACTAGACTTTCGACACCAATATCGTTCATCGCTCGAACAAGTCTTCGGGCAATGGCGCCTCGATTAGCAATCAAGACTCTTTTCAAGGGGAATCAGCTCTTGTATTCATAATATTCAGTCCAAGCTTCTTCAAACCCTGCAAGCCCTCTGTGAGCAGTCAACATGCTGGTTAAATTACTCTTTTTGGCCGCGATAACGACCTCACATATCTGTCGACGCAAAACATGCGAGAGATCAAGCTTATACATGAATGTATCTGGATTGCCTTTGTGACCTTCTGGCAATGGCAATGGCTCAGTCATAAGCACAGTGGTCAATTCCTCAATCACTTCTTCCACGCCCATTGCTCTAACCAACTCAAGTGTTTGTTTAATCAACCACTTAGACTGATAGTCAGGACGGTCACATAGTGTTTTATATTCAGCCCATTCCATCAAATCGATAGTGAACTACCTGTCAGCAATTCATAAGCTTCCAAATATCTCGCGATCCCCTTTTCCACCACATCATCTGGCAACTCTGGCCCTGGAGGAGTTTTATCCCAATCTCCAGAGGCAACAACGGTTTCTAAATAGTTTCGTACAATCTGCTTATCAAAGCTTGCTTGCTCCCTACCAGGCTCCCAATCGGCAGCCGGCCAAAAACGAGAACTGTCCGGAGTAAAAATCTCGTCAATCAATAAGGGTTTTTCGACGCCCGCTAACTGCCCAAATTCAAACTTCGTATCCGCAAGTATAATTCCTCTATCCAGAGCGTAGTCTCTAGCTTCCTTGTAAAGCGAGAGCGTAGATTCCTTCAGCCACTCCATTAAATCGAGGCCCACCAAATTTGTTCCTTCCTCAAAACTGATGTTTTCGTCATGACCAGTATCCGCCTTGGTCGAAGGCGTAAACAAAGGCTCATCTAATTTGTCGCTATTTCTTAAACCTGTCGGCAATGTGATACCGCAAACCTCGCCCGAAGCTTGATAGTCTTTCCAACCACTACCGGTTATATAACCCCTCGCGATACACTCGATAGGGACCACCTCAGTCTTACGACAAAGCATAATACGACCGTTCAAAGCGTCTTTTTCCTCGGCGTTTAATCCAGGCACATCATCAACATCTGTGCTAATCAAATGATGCGCAAAACGATCCCCAAAATAGTCAAACCAAAATTTCGAAATCTGAGTCAAGACAACTCCTTTCCCAGGGAACCCATTCTGCATCACCACATCAAAGGCACTAATCCGGTCAGTAGCAACAATCAGCAGAGCTTCTTCTGAACCCAAATCAACATCATATAAATCTCTTACTTTCCCTGATCTCCTATTTGGCAGAGAAAGCTTTGTTTCTAGTAACGCACTCTTCATCAGTTTTCTAACACCCCCAACAATTTTAAAACTTTAAGCAATAAACGCTCACGATAATGATCCACCATCAACCATATGGACTGAACCTGTTATAAATTTACTTTCATCACTAGCTAAAAATAGCATTAAATTAGCTATGTCTTCAGGTAGAGCGTATCTCCCCAAAGGTATGTTGGCTCGCATTGCCTCTCTAACTGAGTCTGGATCTTCTGGCTTTAGACCCTTCTCAATGCTTTCAATCATCCGAGTACTCACCGGGCTCGGGTTCACAGTGTTAACCCTAATATTATGGCTCGCAAATTCTCTGGCCGCAGACTTCATGAGACCAATGACTGCGTGTTTACTCGTTACGTATGGAGCTAGACGAGCGCCCCCGCGCACACCGGCAACACTCGAGGTAATTATCACGCTACCTCCGAGTCTTTTGATCATCTCCGGTACAACTGCTTTTAATCCTAAAAATGGTCCCTTCACATTAACAGCCATCAACCGATCAAAAACATCTTCGTCGTAATCCAAAATGGAAGAAATCGCACCCTCAACGCCCGCATTGGCTAGAAAAATGTCCAGCCCTCCGTATCGCTCCAGCGCGAGCGCAGCCATAGCCTGATTATCAGACCATTTAGTAATATCTGCCGCCAGGTAACTAACTCGATTAGTGGGGAGTTCGGAGCAAACTCGCGCCAATGACTCCTCCTCCAAATCAACCAACAGTACCAATGCCCCCTCTTCGACAAAGCGTCGAGCGACCTCGCTGCCTATGCCACCAGCACCTCCCGTGATAACCGCCACTTTATTTTCGAGTCTACCCATTCAGCATTCCCATTCCCTGGATTCCAAATCCATTCTGATAACCCACGGTCATTATCTTATAGAACCAATCGCAGAACTAAACCCAATTCAAGATTATTTACTTTTTACAAGACCCTAATGTCCAAAGTTTTTTTCAACCAAAAATATCNAAACCTTGANACTCTAANTAATGGCAAAGGANACGAATGCGAACGGATGGCCNAACGTCGCCGAACAAATACCTTGATATCGGCCAAAATTTAAAGGATTCGCTTTAACTACTGGTTAGNATACGGCTGACGNTGAGGTAAGGACCAAAGCTGAAAAACTCTAGACAGAGCTGACAACGCTAACGCGTGTTTCAACTCACCTGACGCCACACAATCCCTAACCTGCGCCTCCCCCATCAGTTCGATATTTATCATTTCTCCTTCTCCGAGGGTCTGCTCGTCATCAAGATACGCATCCTCTGCGAGCCAATGATGGCAGAGATGATTGTGAAAGGCGGGATTGGGTTCCACACATCCAAGATACGTCCAGTGATCACTTTTGTAACCCGTCTCCTCCTTAAGCTCCCTCTTGGCAGCCATCTCGGAATCCTCTCCAGGATCAACCATGCCTCCAGGAGTCTCCAAAGTGACGTAACCAACTCCAAAGCGGAACTGTCTNATCATCACGGATCTTCGTTCTTCATCAAGNGCNACCACGTTGACCCAGTCTACAGACTCTAAAACCAANCGGTCGAAGGCTTTATTATTTCTNGGGTTTCTTAAGGAATCGATCCTCTTCTCAAACAACATGAGTCCGGCTTCTTCATAGCGAGAACCCAGCTTTTCCCAAACCAACGAATCNGNTTTNGCTTTATTCTTTTTCTCTTCCATATCTATAGATCCCGCTTATAAGTGAACTCACCAAATAACCTTAGTCATCAAAAGAAATTGGCTTGGAACTAAATTTTTGCATCCCCTGTTCACCAAGAGCCTCGGTCCAGGGCATCAGATGATTTCCCGCCCTAACACCTTTTAGCGCTTCAGCAACACTTGCAAACTGAGTCAAAGTCTCTAGTGACCTTATTGTAGGATCAATCATCTTCCACCTGGAAGCATGAAAATTATCCAGCGCCACCNTAGGAGAAACCCACTGCGCATTCATTATCTCTTTCTCATGAGCAATAGCAGCTTGTCCCTCAGGCATGGCCGCAATAAAGAATCTCGTATCAAAACGCTTAGGCGCAAGCTCCGGAGTAATCCAATGGCTGAAGTACGCTAAAGAGCCGCAATCAATAGACCAGTTTTCTGTTTCACAAATAGAATGGAAACCCCACTCATCATTGAGTAGCTTTTCTCGAGAAACTTGATGCTCCTCTTTATCCGTTGTACTTAATGAATTGATTAAACGGCCATTTTTTCTCACTAACAAAACTCCGCACTCTTCAAAACACTCTCTCGCCGCCGCGACCCAGTAACGCAAGGCTCCTGAATCCAGATTCATATTCAAAGAGGCCTGCTGATCAGACAGACCGTGACAAATATCCGGAGCCCAGTCAGTCTCATCGACTTTTCCGCCAGGAAAAACATAAATATCCGGAAACACTCCTTTCCCTGGGCGTTTTGCCATGTAGACCGTGAGACCCTCATCCGAGTCTTTGAGAAGCATGACGGTTGCCGCCAAACGAATATTCCCCCTTACTAAAGGCTGCAAAATACCCCCTATTTACTTATTTATTCACGAATTTCGGTAGCGTACAAAAATCAGCGTTTATCCGTTTCACGCAATTTCTGTATCGCCTAACTGATATTTCAAGGTCAGCTTTTGAGCGTAATCCAGTAATTCATCCAATAGACGATGCTTTTTCTCAGGCAACAGACTTTCTTTTCTTAGTTGTTCTATTTCAGATTGGAACTTCTTTAAATTTAGATGATCACCCTCGGCTAGTAACTTTTGACCAACCCAGTCAGACCAATCTTTCTTTTCTTGGTCGCTCGCAAATTCTGGAAAGCTCCTCATTTTCAAGCGTTCCAGCAAAACAGTTAAGCGTTTATCTCTAAAATCCAGTGTGGGGTATTCGCCTCTCTCTAGTGCTTGGTGAAAGGATAAACAACGGGACCTATCTTCATCTTGCAAAAANCCTTCGTATAGTGCGGCATCCACATCGGTATTTGCCTCTCGATTTGGGTGTTCAAAGGCACTGGCTATTTTCTGGCCCACCCCAGGCTGTCGCAGTTTTTTAGCTCTGTCCTCAACAATTTTCATATCTANNTCTAGCCGGTCAATATTCTCNNGTGTTAGCACATCNAATCCCACAACAAATGGGCATCTATTGATNCGAATCTCTCGCAACGGNAATCGNTCTTCAAAATCTTTGGAATATANCCTGCTTTTGATTTCCTCTGAAGTCATGGAAACAAGTGAATCAATATCTTCCGCCAGATCGGCTACGATGACGGCATTATTATTCGTAGGATGACGGGCCAAGGAAATCACTGGCGCAACTCCAAAACGAGCTCTGGGGTAAATCCCTGAAATATGCAAGCAAGTCTTGATTCCATACGGTTCAAGTACTTGACGAACCTGCTTTTTATCCCTTAACGCAAAATAGTACTCAAAAATCTTCGGATGATTTTGGTAAATCAACTTCGCCATTCCGATTGTCGCTCTGACATCAGACAGTGCATCNTGAGCGCTTCCATGCTCAATTTGGTTGTGCTTAGTCAATTCCTCTAACTTGTATACTGGTAGCCCTTCTTCATCTTGAGGCCAATTAATCCCATCTCTTCTGAGGGCTCCGGTAGCTCTTACAAGATCAAGCAAATCCCAACGCGAGTTTCCATTTTTCCACTCTCTCGAATACGGATCTAAGAAATTTCGATAAAAAGAGTAACGAATAAATTCGTCGTCAAACCTCAAATTGTTGTAGCCGACAACACAAGTACCAGGCTCGCTCATGGACTTTGAGATAACCCTGAGCGCGTCAATCTCTCTAATTCCTTGCGATTCCAAAATAGAAGGAGTGATCCCAGTAACTAAAGTTGCATTTGGGTTAGGCAAAACGTCGTCAGGTAGAGAAACATAAGTGATGTACTCATCGTCTAATAAGTTCAATTCTGCATCTGTTCGACAACCTGCGAATTGCACTATTCTGTCCCATTTAGGGCTCAACCCTGACGTCTCAAGATCATACCAATAGAAACTATTTGCCATCTTCGTTAACCTTTAGCCATCACGAATTGAGATCACCTGTGTCGCCGTACTCAGATCATATCAGAGGTACTTTACTCTTAGGCCCTGCTCTTGGATTAACAGTCTACCTCATTAGTCTTCAATATTGGTCAATGCCGCCAGAAGCTGCGATTACTTTAGGAGTAACGCTTTGGATCGTTACCTGGTGGATATTCGAAGCTATTCCTATCCCAGTAACCTCATTATTGGCCTTAGCATTGTTCCCGCTATCGGGAGTACTCAGCCCTTCTGAAGTTGCTAGAGCGGTTGGAGATCCCATGGTCTTGTTTCTCATGGGCGGGTTCATAATCGCTACGGCACTCGAAAAAAACAATGTCCATCACAGAATCGCCCTGGCAATGGTGAATGTTTTCGGAGGACAAAGCTCGCGGCATCTGGTCTATGGATTTATGCTGGCCAGTGCGTTCCTCAGCATGTGGATCTCAAACACAGCGACGTCTTTGATGTTGCTCCCAGTAGCTTTGGCCGTTATCAGCAAAAGTAAGGATCCAAACCTGGCCACTCCACTTTTAATTGGTATAGCTTATGCGGCAAGCATAGGAGGAGTGGCGACACCCATAGGTAGTCCTACAAATCTAGCTTTTATGACGATATTCAATGCTTCTGTGGGCGACGGCGTGAGTTTTTTTGAATGGATGTCCTGGGGCCTTCCGGTCACTGTCATTATGCTCCCTATTGCGGCCATATGGCTCACCCGCTCGCTGAATTTTTCTGGAACGCTGGAACTACCGCANGTGGGCCGCTGGACCGTCGCGGAAAAACGGGTACTTGTTATTTTTGTGGTTACGGTACTTTTGTGGGTCACTCGCAAAGAACCTTGGGGAGGCTGGACCGAGCTCTTGGGTCTAGCCTATTCAAATGACGCCATGGTCGCATTTTGCGCCATCACGCTACTTTTTATCGTTTCCGACAATGAGGGCGGGAAACTCCTCGATTGGGAGTCGGCCAGTCAAATCCCCTGGGGGACCCTAATCTTGTTTGGAGCAGGATTATCCATCGCCCAGGCATTTACGAGTTCTGGCCTCAGCTCCATCATAGGTTCAGCGTTAGAAGATATTGCGCTTCTACCAATCTTACTGATCATAGCAACAATCTGTTTTTGCGTTACCTTTTTAACAGAGGTTACAAGCAATACAGCGACCACGACAATATTGATGCCTATCATGGCGGCAGCGGCGATGGGTGCAGCTATAGACCCCAAATTACTAATGGTCCCCGCGGCCATGAGTGCATCCTGCGCGTTCATGTTACCGGTAGCTACTCCGCCTAATATTGTAATCTTCTCTACAGGCGCATTTTCAGCTAAAACCTTGGTTTCNGAGGGATTCGCAATGAACCTGATCGGGATANTCGTCATCACCCTGACTTGCTACTTGATCATCGGATAAGACTCTGAGCTTTTGTAACCGCTCAGTAGGACTCAAGGCCATCAAAACTTCGACCTCTTGAAAAAAAATGCTCCAATTTCTATCCGATAAGTCATAGAGGCGTTTAAACGCAAAACGGTTACTCTCGTAAACGCCCACCGAAGCAATAAACGCATTATTAAAGCGGTCACTGTTGACTAAACCTTCATAAGTTGACCCTTGAAAAAACGGTTTCAATTCCTGGAAACACAACCTGACATGCTCCATACCGGTCCGTTTAATCGCTTCGAGATCCACTGGGTTTTTACTGGAAGCGAATTGCTCACGCAGGTACCTTTTAGCCAGGACAACGAATTGCTTAAAAAGATTCCACTGGTTTCTCCGATCCATAAATCGCTCTGCGCTTTCTTGAGACGCGCGGCTTTCTACCCAGTTAATCGCAGCTTGATCTCCAACGAAGTTTGCCAAACCCTCATTGAACTCGACGTCATTTTTCAGCCAGACATTTTGATGAAGAATTTCATGGATTACCAAACTAGCCAACTCATGATCTTTCCAATAAACAAANGTGTTNAGAACAGGATCNTCNAACCAGCCTAATGTTGAATAGGCGGGAACTCCNCCAACATANGTTTCCAACTCTTCTTGTTGCACCAATTTTTGCGCATGATTGATTGCTCCTTNTCGGGAAAAATAACCTCGATATGGAACGCAACCGACAATCGGATAACATCTGTTTACGGGCTCCACAGAGTAAGGTTCTGAAGCAAATACATTCCACAGGACATATTCACGCTTCAAATCCACGTAGCTAGAAAAACTNCCTTTCGCAACNAATCCCAAATGAGACTCCGCATATTGTCTCATCGATTCAATCTTTATTAGCTGTTCGCGCAATTCTTNATCTGTTGANGGATCTAAAATCAGTTGATCGATGTTCTGTCGATTTAAAAGGATCTGTGTCTGCCCAGAGGCTANTTGATGGTAGAAACTCAGGCTCTCGCAGCCACTCAAAAACATCACCAACAGACTCAAACTCAACAAACGGATACTCAACAATAGTTGCCGTCGAACAAAAGCAATGCGAACATTCTTCATTTTTGAGGCTCGTTTACCAGTCAAGCCCNTGAATACTATCAAAGGCCTAACGGCTATCCTATTTATGACTTTGAACACTGCAGCGGTNTGGTCCGTTTTGTGGTTTTGGGTCATTCAGCGAATCTGGACATCTGGCGAAAAGTTNGTCGACTTNANAGAGCGAATGGACAANATTATCTGGTGGTGGACNGGNGGAAACCGCTGGTTNCTCAAGACGTCTTNATCTCATTGAACCAGACATTGACTGGAAACACATAGACGACGTTTCGCTTGATAAGTGGTATCTAGTCATCTCAAACCACCAAAGCTGGACCGACATTATNCTNTTGCAAAGCTACCTCTATGGGAAAATNCCNCCCCTAAAATTTTTCACCAAGCAACANCTCATTTGGGTTCCTGGAATCGGTTTAGCTATGTATGTGCTTGGGTTTCCCTACGTTAAGCGAGTCTCTAAAGCACAAATAAAAGCAAACCCTAACTTACGGAATGCCGATAGAGACAACATCGCAGAAGCATGCAAGGGCTTCAAAAACCATCCAACATCTATCTTGAACTTTCTGGAGGGGACGAGAAGAACATCGGCCAAACAACTCAATCAGTCAAGTGACTACAAAAACTTACTTAAACCAAAAATAGGCGGCATAGAGTACGTCATCAAGGACATGGGAGATTACCTACACAAACTTATTGATGTCACCATCGTATACCCCGATGGAACTCCGACGTTCTGGCAGTTTGTGAAAGGAGAATGCAGATCAGTAAAGTTTGTCGTCTCCCATTACGAAATTCCAAAGCAAGTCCTAGTAGACAATGATATTGAGCGCAGATCTTCCTTGTCGGGCTGGATCAAAACAATTTGGATGCAGAAAGATCAGCAAATCAGTGAAATGACAAAAACCACAAATGTACCTTGAGCATTTCAACTTATCTGCAGAGCCCTTTTCAATTGCTCCTGATCCCGAATTCTTATTTCTAAGCGATAAGCACGACGAAGCACTTTCACACCTTTTATATGGACTCTCAAATGGCGGCTTTGTTTTATTAACAGGCGAGGTAGGCACCGGCAAAACAACCCTGCTACGCAATCTCTTAAAAATCATACCCTCCGAAACGAATGTAGCCTTCATACTTAACCCTCGGCTGACAGTAATTGAACTACTTGAAACCATTTGCGACGAATTCGGGATTGAGCTCAAGGATCAAATCACTCCAACAGTCAAAAACTATATTGACGCGTTAAATCAATTCCTGGTCGAAAATAACGATGCCGAGCAAAGCGCTGTACTGATTATCGATGAAGCGCAAAACCTTTCCACTTCCGTGCTGGAACAAATAAGGCTCCTTACTAATATTGAAACCGACAACAAAAAATTAATCCAAATCGTGCTCATAGGACAGCCGGAACTCGAGGAAACACTATCCAGAAACGAGCTCCGTCAACTGACTCAAAGAATTACCGCTCGTTATCGATTAGAAGCGCTAACGAAAAAAGAGACTAAGACCTATATCGAGCATCGGCTAGCAAAAGCAGGCGTAAACACCAGAGTATTCAAACCAAGCGCAATAGCTACTATCTTCAAAACAACCCAGGGCATACCAAGGCTTATCAACCTTTTATGCGACAGGGCAATGCTCGGCGCCTATTCATTGGACTTAAACGAAATTGACTCGAGTTTGATCAGACAATCAAAAAAAGAAGTTTTCGGGGTTCGTTCACGAAAAACCAACCTCTCACTGACTGCATATCTCGTACCTTTTTCGATTCTCGCCCTACTCCCGCTTTGGTATTTTCTCTATGACGCACCTCAAGATAAAATTGAAGCCCGTCTGGATGCTTCGACACCCTTAACCTCTCAAACCAATACGAGTAACACTCAAAAACAATCAGTCAGTTCACCAACCGAATATCGGTCATGGCTAAGTTATCAACAAGACCAAAGAGTCACAGACGGCGCTAATAGTCGATCTCTCGCTTTTGCTGAACTCTACTCTCTCTGGGGTCACTCCTATCGAAACGAATCATCTATACCTCCCTGTGAGTTCGCAAACGGGCTTAATCTAAAATGCTTAGAAGCAACGGGGACGTGGAATGACATAAGCAATCTTAACACCCCGGTCGTTCTTGAGCTGTGGCTAAACTTCGACAAACCTCAGTACGCTTTATTAGAAGAAGAAACAGAATCAGGCTATTCGCTTGTCATACACGGCGAAAAATTGAGGATAAATAAGACAGACTTGAACAACGCGTGGTTTGGATCCTACGAAACTCTCTGGAAACCCCCGCCTAACTACAAAGCCCCTCTTGCACTAGGTGACCGACACCCTAGCATAGCCTGGCTAAAGAAAACTTTAGCAGCTAGCTACGATTATTCTTTCGACGCTATTCAAGCTTCCCTTTACAACCAAAAGCTTCTGGTATTCATAGAGGAATTCCAGAGACAACAGGGATTGATGGTAGACGGCGTGATCGGCCCATTAACCTGGATCAAGCTATCACAATATCTAAATGTTTCTTCTCCAACACTAAAATCAAAATCATGACTTTTATATTAAAAGCAAAAAATAAATCACAAGGAATCAAACACGAGCCATCATCATCAGGAATAAAAAACCAACGGATCTTTGCTACAGCTTTTTTTGTTTGTTTGCTTGCGCTATCGGCAGGATTGCTCATATTCAACGAATCTAAAATTACTCAGGCTAGCCAGCCACAAGATCCAGTAGAGAAAACTCAGGAGATAACCAAGTCGAATATCTCAAAAAAATCGACGGCTTTTAATCCAAAATTTGAAAACGCTCAGGCGGAATTAGATAGATCATCAACCATAGATGGCAACGAGACGTTTCTTTCAGACATCGCTCGAAAAGTAACGAGCCACATTTACACCGAGAATCCCGCAGATAGATCCATTTTTATTGAAGGCAAAGCCTATGAAATTGGAGACCGATACGAATCAATCGAAATACGAGACATCTCCGAGGAAGGTATCACCATAAGAATGATAAACTCGGGTCCAGATAGTAAGGACCTAACCTTATCTCTGGTTGAAAACTGGTTACAGCAATCGGGCAAAAACTAGGGCGATAGCTGATTCAAACGCAGTTCTAGCTCCCTGATCTTTGTATTCAAGGTTACTCTATAAGCATCGATAGACTCGATAGCTTCGACATTGTCATTTACCTTTCCAGAAAGATCGCCTCGAATTTGTGAGAAGCTTGCATTCACCTTGTTCACTTTATCGACCAGGTCTCTTTGACTTCGAACTATTTGTTGTAGCTGCAACTCTAGACTAGCCAGCTGGTCAATGATTCCTTGCTGCTGTTCAAATGCTGATTCATGTCGGTCAACTGCGGCTTGAATGTTTCTTGTCGACGCAACAACCCCATCAATACTTGCAGTAATTTTGTTAATGCTTCGCTCGTTATCCTTGATCCATTTTTTATTACGCTCATTTGAAACCGCCCACAACTTGCGAATTTCGTCCTGCCAAAACCCAATCTGTTCCTTTGTATCCTGCCCTTCTTGCATCATCGCGTTATCAGTTGCCGACAAACGTTCTTCAAGAACCACGAGTCTTTGATTAGCTTGGTCCAGTCTTTCTCTCTCTTCCCCTAATTCCTCTTGTTGAACAAACAAAAACCATCCAGCTGCCGCTAAACCCAGCAGAAGTATCACGCTAAAAATTCGATTAGAAAAAGATGAACCGTCCGAGCCCCCAGATGACCTACGCGATCCACCCCTACGATATCCGCTTTCTGATTCTGTCGAGAGGTCCGCCATGCGCCTACAACCCAAACTAAAGTTTTATCTTACCAAAAAAAAGAGCCTGCCAAGGCAAGCTCTATCAACTGATTTCAGGCACTTTTTAAAACATGCGCAAAATACCAGCAAGAACAACCGTCAGCACTAATCCAGATGCAATCACGCCTTTAACTGTGGTCATTGTGTACTGCTTACCCCAAATCGCATTAGCCTCTATCAGCGCGATAATGACACAGCAAATGACAATCGCCTGGGTATTAGCCATTATTGAGCCGCTAGGCATATGTGCNCTNGCCACCATGAACCATAGCATTGGAATGGAAAACAACGTATTCGTACGAGAAGCAAGAGCGGCCTTTGGCGCGGCTTCAGCAGCGGCTGGATCAGCTTCCCCTCCTGCTGCCACGGCTTGGTTAGACGCGATCACTATCTTCTGGTTCCGCCAAATAATTCCCCAAACATTGAGAAGCATAAGCGTTCCTAGCACCGAACCAATAATAATATCAGCAGTCGAAGCGGATCCACGATATCCCAGCATTACTAAACCCGTCAGAAAGGTTAGCAGGGCCGCCCAACGAAAATACCATAAAGCCCTAGGAACCAATTTAGAAAACGCATCGACTCTCGCCGTATCTTCTGCCTCTTTAAAGTATTCCGTTTGAACAAAGTTGAAATAATAAAGCAATCCAATCCAAGTAATACCAAACAGAATGTGGCTCCACCGCGCCAAAAAATCTACAACTATCATATCCATTAGTTAATCTCCC
Organism: Gammaproteobacteria bacterium; assembly: GCA_002727775.1. Taxonomy (GTDB): domain Bacteria; phylum Pseudomonadota; class Gammaproteobacteria; order Pseudomonadales; family Azotimanducaceae; genus UBA4421. The sequence continues at coordinate 17,740 of PBUF01000045.1, read as the reverse complement.
TTAGTTCTTCACAATTCGCTGACAGACCTTTTATCCTAATAACGCCTGCAGACTACTCTCAGCCAAACTCACCTTTGCTTGNCGAATCATATCTCGAATTTAAAACATAAAAAACCCAGCCTAAGCTGGGTTTTTTAATCTNGTCGACGACAAGTTTTTTTACATCATGCCGCCCATGCCACCCATATCCGGCATTCCACCACCAGGAGGCATCATCGCTGCTGACTTATCCTCAGGGAGNTCACTCACCATAGCTTCAGTAGTGATCATAAGACCTGCAACAGAAGCAGCAGCCTGAAGGGCAGTTCGAGTCACTTTTGCAGGATCTAGGATTCCAAGTGAAATCATATCTCCATACTCACCAGTGGCTGCGTTATACCCCTTATTACCCTTAAGAGAGGCAACTTTATCCAATACGACCGCACCCTCGTCTCCAGCATTTACCGCTATCTGACGAAGTGGGGCACTCATGGCTCTAGTCGCAATCCCTATACCAACCGTTTGNTCCTCGTTGTCGCCCTCTGCGCTTTCCGCTGCGGCAATCGCTCTAACCAGGGTAACGCCTCCGCCAGGGACAACTCCCTCTTCAACGGCTGCGCGAGTCGAATGCAGTGCATCCTCGACCCTAGCCTTCTTTTCCTTCATTTCCACTTCAGTGGGGGCTCCAACCTTTATTACAGCCACCCCTCCGGCTAGCTTAGCTAAGCGTTCCTGAAGCTTCTCTCGATCATAATCCGAAGAAGTATCATCGATTTCCTGACGGATTTGTTTGATCCGGCCCTCGATGTCCGCCTTGTTGCCTGCTCCGTCTACAATTGTTGTATTTTCCTTTGTACTAGACACTCTTTTTGCAGTGCCCAAGTCCTCTAAAGTCGCGCCCTCCAAAGTCAGGCCTACTTCTTCAGAAATCACAGTTCCGCCGGTTAGAATAGCGATGTCCTGTAACATAGCTTTACGGCGGTCTCCAAAACCTGGCGCCTTGGCAGCGGCAACCTTGACGATCCCTCTCATGTTGTTAACAACCAGGGTAGCCAANGCTTCACCCTCTATGTCTTCCGCTATAACCACCAAAGGTTTTCCAGCTTTCGCGACATTCTCTAGGATCGGCAGTAAATCTCTGATGTTCGAGATCTTTTTATCGCAAAGCAAAATGTATGGATCTTCATTTTCTGCGGCCATGGAGTCTTGATTGTTTATGAAATAAGGCGACAGGTAACCACGATCGAACTGCATGCCTTCAACAACATCTAGTTCGTTTTCAAGACCGGTACCCTCTTCAACTGTNATAACGCCCTCTTTTCCAACCTTGTCCATCGCCTCGGCGATAATCTCGCCCACTGCTGTATCGCTATTGGCTGAGATAGTACCTACCTGAGCAATCGCCTTGGAGTCTTCGCAAGGCGTTGCCATTGACTTAATTTTATCTACAGCCAATCCAACTGCCTTGTCTATCCCTCTTTTCAAATCCATTGGGTTCATGCCTGCTGCTACCGACTTCAGACCCTCTTGTAAGATCGCCTGAGCCAGCACTGTTGCAGTTGTGGTGCCGTCGCCTGCCTCATCGGAGGTTTGGCTGGCCACTTCCTTGACCATCTGCGCACCCATGTTTTCGAACTTACCTTCGAGTTCAATCTCTTTAGCCACTGACACCCCGTCCTTAGTGACAGTGGGCGCCCCAAAACTTTTATCCAAAATGACATTTCTTCCCTTCGGACCTAAAGTGACTTTGACAGCATTCGCAAGGGTATTCACTCCGTCGAGCATTTGGCCCCGCGCGTCGTCACCAAATTTCACATCTTTAGCGCTCATCGCTTGTTTCCTCTATAAATCTAATTTTAGTGTTAGAGCTTTACTAGCCCTCTAACACTCCAAAAATTTCACTTTCGCTTAAGATCAACACCTCTTCGCCATCAATCTTTACAGTGCTACCACCGTATTGACCGAAGATGATCTTATCGCCGACTTTGACATCCAAAGGTCTGACGTCCCCATTTTCATTAGCCTTGCCCGGTCCTGCCGCAAGCACCTCTCCCTGAGAAGGCTTTTCTGTAGCAGAGTCAGGAAGTACGATACCACCAGCGCTGGTGGTCTCCTCTTCCAGACGACGGACGACTACTCGATCGTGTAAAGGTCGAATGTTCATTACCTGTAATCTCCCATTCCTCTTGTCTCAATTACTTCCATTAGCACTCTAATCTTTAGAGTGCTAACCCAGAGCGATGTATAATAGGGGCGCTTTCTGAACTTTCAACACTTTTTGCGATTTTATTTTCACTCGGTCTACTTGAACTGGTCCTTCTTCTCATATTCGCCTTCGATAACCGAGCCCGAAGCATCTCGAGTTTTATTTGATCCGCCTCTCAAATCAGNGCCGTTTGTCCGAAAGTCAGCTCGGGCCGCCATGCGCTTGAGCAACATCAGCGCTGTTATTCGCCGAGTAATTGGAATGATAATCATGAAGCCGATAAAGTCAGTCAAAAACCCAGGNGTTATCAAAAAAGCTCCAGCCACCGCTAACAAAACGCCTTCAATGATCTCGGCTGCCGGTATTTCTGCCTGATTCAGCCGTCTAATACCCTTTGTTAAGGTTGAGAGACCTTCTTGCCGGATTAAAGAGACACCCAATACCGCCGTTAACATCACAAGTAAAATCGTAGGCAAAGCTTCAATCCTTTTAGCCACCTCGATGAGTAGATACATCTCAACAATTGGTATACTGAAAAAGACTAAAAACCACATAATTTTTCTCTAGCTTNGTTTATTAACTTTTGCGCCAAATTAATGAGAAATCAAGAGACACCGATCGACAAAAAACTTGCAGTTTTTCATGTNGTTTCTGAAATCCCCCNNGGAAAAGTAGCGACCTATGCTCAAGTAGCCGAATTAGCAGGCCTGCCTGGAGCAGCTCGTTTTGTTGGTTTCGCTCTCAAAAACCTCCCTAAAAACTCAAAGTTGCCTTGGCATCGNGTCATAAACTCTCAGTTCAAAATATCCGATCGTAATAGAGAGTCTATGCGTAGCCAAAAAGAGAGGCTCGTTGCTGAAGGACTGAAATTCAATAAGAACCGGGTATTGCGGAACCAGCTTTGGCGAACTTAGTCCTGAGAGTTGTTTTTAAAGTAAAAGACAACCTAACTCCCACATGATACGTCGCTGGATAACTTGGAGATCCTGTTTTTTTGATTTTTGAAATAAAACCAGATCAGTAAAATCGCTGGCAGCCCTAGGGCCGCGGCTGACAGAAAGAAGGTAAAGTAACCATAAGAGTCGACAACAAAACCAGAAAACCCGCTCATAAATTTCCCTGGCAGCGTCATTAAAGAGCTGAACAGGGCATACTGAGTCGCTGTATAAGCCTTATTCGTGAGACCAGACAAATAGGCAATAAAGGCAGTTGTGGCAAATCCACCGCTCAAGTTATCCAAACTCACAGTAACAGCTAACCAGTTCAAATCTGGGTTTGCCAGTAAAGCAAGCTGTGCAAAGAACAAATTAGTCGTTGCTACCGCAACCGCTCCAATTAGCAGACAACGACCGACGCCCCACTTTATGACCAGCAAGCCACCTACAAAAGCCCCAAAAATAGTCATAAAAAAGCCAAATAACTTAGTAATATTGGCAATTTCTATTTTGGAGTACCCCATATCAAGATAAAACGGATTGGCCATAATACCCATTACGATATCGCTTAATCGATAAACCCCTATTAACAAAATGATTAACAAAGCAAAACTTCCGTTTCTTACAAAAAAATCTTTGAAGGGGTTCACCACGGCATTAAGGAAAGTGAATTTTTGGGTATTAAGTGCGCTGTCGGTCTCCCGAATCAGACCCTGCCGCGACAAGAGTGGCTCCTTGGCCAGCATAACAGCCCCGAAGCCAACACACATAAGGACAGCCATGACAAGGTAGACGTTCGACCAGGCGGTNAAACTGGCGACATAAAAAGCACCCGCTCCAGCGATCAAGAGAGCAATCCTATATCCAAGAATATAGGATGCCGACATCGCGCCTTGATATTCTTCCTCTATCGCCTCGATACGATACGCGTCGATCGCTATATCCTGGGTAGACGAACCAAAAGCAACAATCACAGAAAATAAAGCAAGTAGCGGAAGATTGCTTACTCCAAAAATGGAAATTGCGATCAAGCCAAATACCACCAGCATCTGCCCAAAAAGAATCCAGCTTCGTCTCTGGCCAAGTACACGACCAAAAAAAGGAATAGCCGCTCGATCTACAATGGGCGCCCAAATCACTTTGACTGAATAGGTCATACCAACCCAAGCAAATAAGCCTATGGCACTTCGGCTAACCCCTTCCTCTGTTAGCCAGGCCGTCAGAGTCGAAAAAACCAGTAGATAAGGCAAGCCAGCTGAAAACCCAAAAAAAACCATACCCAGCACAGTAGGACGAGTATAAATTCGCCAAGCGTCGACCCAACTTGAAATGTTATGGTTTCCCTTTGACATGCTGAAAAGTCANATCACACTTAAACTTATTTCAACTTAATCTTTAAAATTATCAAAGCGAATGGGCAGCTCCAAACTCGCTTCTTTTAAAACTGCCATTGTTTTTTGAAGATCGTCTTTCTTTTTCCCCGTTATGCGCAGTTTTTCGCCGTTTATCTGGGATTGGACTTTTAATTTTGTGTCTTTAATACGTTTGACTATGGCCTTCGCCGCTTCTCGATCTATTCCCTGGCGTAGCTCCAGAATCTGTCTTTTTACTTTACCAACACCTTCCACCGAGCCTGAGATCAAGTAGCGGCTATCCACATTTCGAGCCACCAGTTTATCTCTCAATATATCTTTTAGCTGTTTAAGCTGAAATTCTTCGGGAGCAGAGAGAGAGATAGTTTCCTCCTGAAATACGATCTCCGCATCCACGCCCTTAAAATCAAATCGAGTCCTAAGTTCTCTTTGAGCCTGGTCTACCGCGTTCCGAACCTCCTGCTTGTCCACTTCTGAACTGATGTCAAATGATGGGATGATAATCTCCTCAAAAAAACAGTGTTAACATGATGACTGTGTCGATTCTATTTGTTAATTGCCAAAACCGATAGTTGCTATAGCCTTGGCAGCCTATCTACTAGTCCAGTTAAAGCAGATAACTATGGAAAAAAAAAGAATAACCAGAGTAACAACAAGGTCAGGAGACCAGGGCAAAAGCCGATTAGCCACTGGCAGACTGGTTGAAAAATCGAGCCACTCAATTCGTTGCTTAGGAGGCCTCGACGAACTCAATAGTTCTCTCGGAATTGCCGTTTCTTATATCACTGATCAAAACGTGCTTAAGGCAATTGCTGAGATCCAGCAAACACTGTTCGACGCAGGCGCCATGATTGCTCTAGAAGGTGAATCTGAGCCGATAAATATTGAGAACTTAGAGGACCAAATTGAACTCGAAAATAAAGCGCTACCCCCGTTGCAGGAATTNGTTATCCCCGGCGGAAATCACGCATGCGCTCATCTCCATCTTTCCAGAGCAATATGCAGAAGAGTAGAAATAGATTTGTGGGATTTACAGAAGGAGAACCCGAATTACCAAACGCTAGCCGTCTATTTGAACAGGTTGAGCGATTACCTGTTTATCGCTGCACGGAAAATATCAGATGACGAACCTCAATGGAGAGGCCCTAAAAAAGACTAAAGGCTCAAACGTCTGATATCGCCCAATAACCGAGTCAACGAATTCATAAAACGTCCTCCGTCGGCGCCATTAATTACACGGTGATCGTAAGAGAGCGAAAGTGGCAATACCTTTCTAGGAGAGAATTGATCACCCGTCCATACCGGCTCAATATCCATNCGGGCGACTCCCAAGATCGCTACTTGAGGAGCATTCACTATNGGAGTAAAACCTGTTCCTCCCAGAGCACCCAAACTCGAGATCGTGAACGTGCCTCCCTGGAGATCATTCATAGCAAGCTTTTTCTCTCTCGCTTTTTCAGAAAGATCGGATATTTCTGAAGAAATCTGCCTTAGACCTTTTTTATCGGCTTCTTTAATCACTGGCACCACCAAGCCTTCTGGAGTATCGACGGCAAAACCAATATTGAAAAATTGATTAACTAATACACTTTTACCGCTCGGTTCTAGGCTTGCATTGAATATGGGATAATCTTGAAGAACTAGGCAGGAAGCTCGAACAATAAAAGCCAGCGGCGTGATTTTTCCTCCNGCATCTTCCGTTTCAGCATTAAGAGCAGACCTGAAATCCTCTAAATCAGTCACATCAACTTTGTCATGCTGGGTGACATGGGGCAGGTTGACCCAACTCGCATGCAAATTTTTTGCGGCTACTTGCTGAATTCTGCTAAGCGCCAGAGAGGATGTTTCTCCAAACTTGCTGAAGTTTATGGTCTCAACTTCTGGCANACCCTGATTGANCGTTGACTCAGTGACATTGGATAACCTGNTCTTCACATGNGCTTTGAGGTCANCCTTGGTAATTCTTCCTCGCTTCCCACTTCCCGAGATCTCCTCAAGAGTCACACCATATTCTCTTGCCAATCGGCGCACAGCAGGGCCAGCGTAAACAGAGGCCACATTCGGTAACGTAACTTCTTCGTCGTCACTCAATTCTTGGTCTGCAGGTGCAACGGCTTTATCTATAGGCTGGTTCTCCTCCAAAGCAGCATTCGCTTCCATCTGCGCTACCAAATCGCCACTCGATACCAGTTGATTTTCTGACACACAGACATCGATAAGAACGCCATCAAATTCGGAGGTAATCTCCAATTCCTCTTCGTCTGCTTCTAACAGAATCAACTTAGAACCCGCGGTAATCTTTTCCCCAGGCTTACATAAAAGCTCTTTTACTGTCGCCAGACTTGTATTACCCAGATCCGGGATCAAAAAATCGATCCGGTTTGGGCTCGCTACATCATTTGTAGCGCTTTCTTCACCGGAAATATCTGGAAGCTCTTGGAGGTCTGATTGCTCGCTATTTGTTCCATCTAGCGCCCTAATCTTAGCAACCGGATGACCTTCTCCTACCATGTCGCCGACAGTCACAAGAATTTCTTCCACTACTCCATCTGAAGGGCAAGGCACTTCCATGGAAGCTTTATCGGATTCTATGACAATCAAGCCATCATTTTCTTGCACCTGATCGCCTGGCGATACCGTTATTTCAATCACCTCTACTTCATCAATGTCTCCTAAATTTGGAATCAACACATCCATAAAAAAATCCTAGGCAAGCCTCGGGTTTGGTTTATCCGAATCAATATCGAATTCCTTCTTAAAGTCAGTAAGCATCTTTTTCTCACAAACACCTATTTCGTAAAGCTTTACTAACGCGGTATACGCGATGAATTGATGATTGACCTCAAAGAATTGACGCAACTTTTCTCGCGTATCACTTCGACCAAACCCGTCGGTCCCTAATACATGATAAGGCGCCTGAATCGCAGACCTTAACTGTTCTGGAACAGCCTTTACATAATCTGAAGCTGCAATCACAGGCCGATCTCCTTCCAGACATTCACCCACATAACTAACCAAATGATCTTCTTCTACATTCAATAAATTTTGGCGGTCTATATCCCGCAGTTCTCGAGCCAACTCTATGTAGCTCGTGACGCTCCATACCTGTGATGAGATTCCATGCTCTAGCAATAAATCTGCCGCTTTCTCTACCTCCCTCAGGATTGCTCCACTACCCAAGAGGCGAACCATCTTCTTTTTTGATTTCCCTTTCGAGCATAACAAATACATCCCTTTTTTAATCCCGTCCTCAGCACCATCGGGCATGGGCTGGTGAGGATAGTTTTCGTTCATCAGCGTAACGTAATAATAAATTGGTTCATTATTGACAAACATACGTTGTAGCCCGTTATGAATGATCACCGCGAGTTCATAGGAATAACAGGGGTCGTAGCTGACACAATTAGGTATTGCAGAAGAGAGCAAGTGACTGTGACCATCTTGGTGTTGAAGGCCTTCACCATTTAGAGTGGTTCTCCCGGAAGTGCCTCCAAGCAAAAACCCTCTAGCCTGCAAATCCCCTGCAGCCCATGCTAAATCNCCGATACGCTGAAAACCAAACATAGAATAAAAAACATAAAAAGGAACGAGGCTATACTGATGCGAACTTTGCGCTGTCGCAGTCGTCATCCAGGCCGAAAACGCGCCTGCCTCATTAATCCCTTCTTCTAAAACTTGGCCATCTTTTGATTCGTGATACGTACTAATTTCATCTGAATCTTCAGGCTCATAAAGCTGGCCAACAGAGGAATAAATTCCTAACTGCCGAAACATGCCTTCCATTCCAAACGTGCGGGCTTCATCAGGCACGATGGGAACAACCCTCTCACCAATCTCTTTATTTCTGGACAAAGTCGACAACAATCTCACGAAAGACATAGTCGTGCTCACAGCGCGATCGCCACTGCCTTCAAGTTGAGCCTTGAAAGTCGATAGGGGAGGTATTTTCAGCGATTCTTTATTCTCAAAACGCATAGGGACGTAACCACCAAGCTGATCACGCTTACTTTTTAGGTATTTTATCTCCGGCGAGTCCTCAGGAGGCCGATAGTATGGTACCGCCTCAACTTCTTTATCACTCAAAGGGATGCCAAACCTGTCTCGGAAATATTTAAGCTCATCTAAATTCAATATTTTTACCGAGTGAGTGTCATTTTCGGACTCACCAGCATTACCCATGCCGTATCCTTTGACCGTCTTTGCAAGAATTACTGTTGGCTGGCCTTTATGCTGAACGGCCGAAGAATAAGCGGCATACAACTTAAAAGGATCGTGACCTCCTCGGTTTAGTTGATAAATATCCTGATCACTCATCTCCTCGACAAGCTTCGCCAATTCAGGATCTTTGTTGAAAAAGCTTTCTCGGACATAAGCTCCGCCCTTTGCCTTGAAATTTTGAAACTCTCCGTCGACGGTAAGATCCATCTGTTTTTGCATCAGTCCGTCTTTGTCTCTGGCAAACAAAGGATCCCAAAGTCTTCCCCAGACCACCTTCAAAACATTCCAACCTGCGCCTCTAAAGTAGCCTTCTAGCTCCTGGATAATTTTACCGTTTCCCCTTACCGGACCATCTAGCCTCTGGAGATTACAGTTAACTACAAAAATCAAATTATCGAGTCTCTCTCGTCCTGCGAGGGATAGAGCTCCCAAAGTTTCAGGTTCATCGCATTCCCCATCCCCCAGAAATGCCCAGACTTTACGCTCCTTCTTGGGCACAAGACCACGGCTATCTAAATACTTCATCACGTGGGCCTGATAAATTGCTTGGATGGGTCCCAGNCCCATCGAAACAGTTGGAAACTGCCAATAAGCTGGCATTAACCANGGATGTGGGTAAGAGGACAACCCTTCCCCATCAACCTCTTGNCGAAAACTATCCAATTGCTGCTCAGATANGCGCCCTTCAAGAAAAGAACGCGCATANATTCCAGGNGCGGCATGCCCTTGGAAATATATTAGATCTCCGAGGTCATCGCCTGACTCTCCAGGGCCCCGAAAAAAATAATTAAAACCAACGTCATATAACGTAGCCGATGACGCAAAGCTCGAAATATGCCCTCCCAGCGTGCCATTTCTCTTATTAGCCCTTACCACCATAGCAAGCGCATTCCAACGAATCAGGCTTCTGATCCTGCGCTCCATAAACATATCNCCAGGCATAACCGCTTCCTGNTCAGCAGGAATCGTGTTGCGATATGGCGTATTAACACTGTAAGGAACACGCCCGCCTATCTTGGTCACTGCATCAGAAAGCTCACTCAGTAAAAAGTTCGCACGTGCGATGCCCTCTTCCTGGATCACATTNTGTAGAGCAGCTACCCACTCGAGNGTTTCTTCCTTATTTGTATCTTCTGAAATTTGTNTGCTCCTGNATTTAAAANATGAAGAANNTNANTTTTANANTTTGAACACTTNCAACCANTCAAAATNTTTTCCTGGNTCAGNCTTTCTATCNGATGCAATTTCGTTATGTCCTACAANGGCCTCCAAACTTAACCGGTCGTATCTCAAAAATAACGCTGACAGCAAANTNCTCAAGCACTTGTATTGCGCTTCTTCGAAAATTGCGTCGACACAACCCTCCAACTCAATTCCAATCGAAAAATCATTACAATTAGATCGGCCTCGCCAACTCGAAACGCCCGCATGCCATGCCCGCTTATCAAAAGATACAAACTGTGTGGCGTTCCCCTCTCGATCTATATATAAATGAGGGGCAACTCTAAGACCCTCCAGNTCAGAAAAAGAGGGGTCGTCTTNCGTCTTCAAGGTACCCAAAAACAACTGCTCCGGATATCCATGACCAAATTTTCCCTCTGGCAAAGAAATGCAATGCAGGACTATTAGCTCGATGTCTTGACGAAAAGGCCTATCATCAAAGTGCCTGCTAGGGCTCCAGTTACAACCGGAAAGCCGGTGATTTTCATCTACTTGCATATCGCTCTTAATGAACCTATTGATACTATAGGTCAAAGTTTTACTTAAATTATACGCCCTTTGGCNCTGGATTTTATAATGATACCTGAGAAGCTNCTGTTTGAGTCTGTCAAAAAAAACGTGGCCGCAGCCCTTGNGGAAGATCTTGGNTCAGGAGACGTCACNGCGAGTTTGATACAAGAAAGCACTGACATTTCCGCAAAGGTTATTTCGCGGCAAGAAGCTGTGTTCTGTGGAAAGCTTTGGGTTACTGAAACAGTAAAACANATCAGCGATCAAGTGAGCGTAAATTGGCACGTTGGTGATGGAGATTGGCTAAAAAAAGATCAGCTGTTATTTTCACTTAAAGGGCCTGCTAGACCTATTTTATCGGCCGAAAGAACGATATTAAATTTCTGTCAACTGTTGTCTGGCACNGCCACCAAAGCATACCGATATTCCCANCTACTAGGTAACAGCAAGGTNCAAGTTCTGGATACGCGAAAAACAATACCTGGCCTTAGAATCGCCCAGAAATATGCTGTCGAATGTGGTGGCTGCAAGAACCATCGCATCGGGTTATTCGATGCATTTCTTATTAAAGAAAATCACATNATTTCCTGCGGAGGAATCGAGAANGCAATAAGACTGGCGAAAGAAAAGCACGCCGGCTTAGAAGTCGAAGTTGAAGTTGAAAGTCTAGAAGANCTAGACAAGGCGATTAGCGCTGGCGCTGACATCGCCTTGATAGACAACTTTACTCCAGNCACAACAAAACAAGCCGTCGAAATGGCTAAAGACANAATCAAGCTTGAAGCATCCGGNGGAATCACATTGGCTTCAATCACGGAGATTATTAACTCAGGGGTTGATTACATATCAATTGGAGACTTGACTAAGGAAGTGCTTCCCGTCGACTTATCCATGCGTTTTGATGAATAGAGCGACACGATAATAGAAACTGCTCAAAGGGAGAGTNATCGGTGACTGAACATACTGANGAATTGGAAAAAAGAACAAAAAAAATCCGCGAACAGATGGGTGGTAAGTCTCGTCTGGAAAAAATGGAAAGNGAGGGTAANCCAAACATTAGGCAGCANATTGATGCANTTCTCGACGAAGGCACNTTNCAGGAAATNGGNACNTTNAGCCGCTCTTTGCGTGAGGAGGACCGAGAAACCACNCCGGGCGATGGNAAAATTGGCGGGGAAGGAGAAATCGATGGACGTCCAGTNGCCATCGCAGGCGACGACATAACNGTGAAAAGGGGATCGAGTTCCATTGTTGGCTCAAGNAAGACCAGCCGTTTATATGAACGAGCACTNAANATGGGATTTCCGTATGTCTACTTTGGTGAGACAGGCGGTGGACGAATTCCTGATCTTATCGGAGCAGAAGGTATATCAGATGCAATGCCTTCACCNGACATAGCAAGAAGACGCAGATTAATTCCCATGGCTAGCGTGATNGTAGGGCAATCGTTTGGCGGATCCTCTTTTCATTCAGCATTTTCAGATTTTACAGTTCAGGTTCGCGGTTCAGTATTGGCAGTAACCTCGCCAAGAGTGTTCGAAATCGCGACCGGTGAAATCGTTAGTTTTGAGGAGCTTGGGGGAGTAGACGTCCACGCAAAAACAACCGGTCAAATAGATCTCGGCGTAGACAGTTACGAGGATGCTTATAAAGCAGTCAAACAATGGCTATCTTATCTACCCTCAAACGCTTGGACTCCCGCTCCTAGAGGGGAGCCCATGGCGAAGTCAAGATGGGAGCCCGATCATGAGCTAACAGACTTCATACCAGATAAAAGAAGACGTGGTTACGACATGCGCAAATTTTGCAAATTGCTTCTAGACCCTGACTCTTTTTTTGAGCTCCAACCAAAATTCGCCAAAAACCTAGTGACCGGCTTAGGCAGATTGGACGGTTGGTCAGTTGGTGTGATCGCCAATAATCCGATGTTTCAGGCTGGCGCATTGAATCCGGACTCTTGTGACAAGGCTATAAGATTGATGTGCCTTTGTGACGCNTTCAANATACCNATCATATGGCTAATGGATGTTCCAGGTTTTAACGTCGGTCGAAAAGTAGAGCATGAACGNATGCTTTTCAAAGCAATAAGAATGGTGGAGGCTCTTTGTAATCTATCCACACCAACAATATCAGTCGTCNTAAGAAANGGCTTTGGTCTGGCTTACCAGGCCATGAACACCTCCGGGATGGGAGCGTGGGGTTTCTATTCTTGGCCAGGAGCAGAAATAGGATTCATGGACCCAGACGTTGGCGTCAATGTGGCATATTCAAACAAACTCGAAGGCCTCGACAAAGAAGATAGTGAAACGGAAAGACAAAAATTAATAGAAGAAATATCAGACGCAACTTCGCCCTATGAAGCTGCCGGAACATTAAGAATCGACGAAATCATCCAGCCTTCAGAAACTAGAATTAGACTGGCAAAAGATCTAGCCCAGCTTGCTCATCGAAAAATCCCTGCCCCGGAACAACGGCCTTTGAGCTATTGGCCTACCTGCTGAACATGCACAACGGTTGAGAGCGCGATCGAGGACGTCGAGTTTTTTGTTTTTTCTTTTGTTGTCCGCTCATCCAATTCCTTTTGCATGCTGGCTTTTATGCTATCGTCAACTTCTCTAGACATCGCCGCTTGAATCTCAGCATGAGCATGATGACCACTAAAGCCGACCTTGCCACTTGACCACTTTTGCAAATCAGAATTACTAAAACCAAAAAAAGGGCAAGACACCAAAATCAAAAATCCAATAACTTTCTTACTTTCCATTCACATCCTTTCATTTCACTACTACGACAAATTGTGTTGGTGCAGCCACGGTAGAGCCATCTAGACTAGCGGGGAGAGGAGGGACTTGATACGCCCTACCGCGGCCACATCATCCTTAAAGCAATCTTCGTGCCAGATTCAGTTCGATGATTTCCTAGGGATTTACGGCGGAAAGTGGGGAATTTCTTTAATTATTTGACCAATAAATGTGCGTTCCAATAGCCGCCTGCCTCATAATGGTCCATTTCAGATTTCGAAATTATCAGCTCGCAGTCCAAAAGAAATGCTGCAGGGATCCGCTATGAGCATTGGATTTATTGATAAAAAAAGAGGGGGGTGCTTGAAAAAACAACCCCCACAAACTCAATCTCCAGAGTTAACTTCCCAGTATTTCAAGTTAACTTCTTTTGTGAGAACGTCCACCTCCCAAACGACAAAATTGACCACCCCAGTATTGGTAGCATCTGTAAAGTAAATCTGGATCGAGCTTCCGCTTCGAGTAAAAGTACCATAGTGTGGCGTCATAACCATGCTGCCATCTTCAAGNATTGCCCTAGCTTCACCAGTTACTGTNCCTCTGGAGCGATCTCCGTCTACAGATTGCAAGTAGTGAGTNGCGAAGACGGTACCATAATTTTCTACAGATCCTTCAAAATCAAAAGTNGTTCCTTGGCTGCCAATCGAGATATTGGTGACCGTTAATTTACCAGTGCCGGTTGGATTTCCTATATCGAAAGCTCCAGCGCCAAGTGGCAAAATAACTAACATCGATAAAAAGATTACTGTCTTTAGTTTCTGCATGGTTTTTCCTTTTATTTTTATCATCCAAGTCATATTGACAACGAAAGGTAGAAAACACAATCAACGATGATTCTTTTTAACACTCCGGGAACCCCTTTAGCTTTTCTCTAATTGTTATTGGTTCTGGTTGGATGCATCATTTACCCTATCTTTGGGAAGGGAAAAGACTTGGCCGAGGAAAAAGAATTCTCTAACGAACAAACTGGTATTCCTTGGAAAAGACGTATCCTGGAAGGTTTGTTCATTGTTTTTAGTATATTGATATCTTTCTTCTTAGAAGATATCAGGCANGAAAATGAAGAAATAGAAAAAAAGAATGAGTTGGTCGCTGACCTCNCTATTGTGGTTGAAGAAGATCAAATGCAAATTTCCGNATTGGAAAAAACTTTAANGGAATCTCTNAGATGCATANANNNTCTNCAAGATGACATTGATAACANTCANCAAATATTGAGNGATCAACAAGCNNTNGAAACTATTTTATGTATTGANATAGGACACTCTTTCTTNCCTAAAGANGGCGTATATGCGCAACTAGTGTCAACAGGTGCTCTAGAGCTAATAGAAAATACCGCCCTTAAAAACGGGCTTCTTGAACTCTTTACTCATCAGAAAGAAAGAAATTTCGCTACATCAAAAGAAATAGATAATTTCAATATCCAATTAAGAAACTCCATGTTCAAAAATTTCCGAATTAGATTTGATTATGATTCTAAAGATGGTGTTTTCTACGGCGCAAAGATTCTTAAAGGAAGTCAATTCAATCTTAAATATTATAAGTCCGATGCCTTTTACGGTCTGATAGGTCAAGCATCGCTCTACGCCAATATGTACCTTAGACAGCTGAGCGATATCAAAACTAATTACACTAAAGTTGCCTTGTTAGCCTTAGAGGAAAATTAATAACCTAAGGATGACCAAAGTTGGTGCCGGAACGCGGAATCGAACCGCGGGCCTACTGATTACGAATCAGTCGCTCTACCAACTGAGCTATCCCGGCTACTGCGCTTTAAACTTCTTCCCGATGAAAAACTGAAATTATTTTCGGAAATCCTAACAAAAATAAGATTGAACAATAAATTCAACTCTATAGCCTTAGAGCTTTGATCTGCGCAAACTTTTCACACGGAGTTTCGACATGGAGCTAAAATATTTACCTAGCAATACTGATGCTCTAGAAATCGCAAACCAACTGGAAGAGCACGGAGCACTCGTTATAACAGATTTAATCAGCTCAACGGAGGCTGACCAATTTATAACCGAAATAGGTAGTTTCATCGATAACACACCAACCGGTAAAGACCAATTTTCAGGCTATAACACTCAAAGAACCGGAGCTCTAATTAGCCGATCCGCAACCTGTCGTTCCCTGGCAACTAACGACCTGATTCTTGCTGCTGCTCACAAGTATCTGAGCCCTTTCACACGAAAAATACTCCTCCATCTCACTCAGGCAATTAAGATAAATCCTGGCGGCGAAGAACAGGTTTTACACCGAGACAGGTTGGCATGGGGCTCATATTTACCCTCATCGATTGAACCCCAATTTAATACAATCTGGGCTATTACCGATTTTTCGAAAGAAAATGGTGCGACAAGATGTGTACCAGGCAGCCATAAATGGAATGCGGACCAAAGAGCTACAGAAAAACAGGTTGCATACGCCGAAATGTCGGCCGGTTCTGTTTTTATATATAACGGATCCGTTCTTCACGGCGGGAGTGCAAATCATTCAAGTGAATCTCGAATCGGAGTGAATTTAACTTATTGTTTAGGTTGGCTTCGGCAAGAGGAAAACCAGTTTTTGTCATGCCCACCGGATATCGCAAAAGATTTTGACAACACCTTGCAAGACTTGCTCGGTTATACTCAAGGAGAGTACGCTCTTGGTTACTACAGTGATCCTTATTCAAAGGACGGCGGAAGGATACGAAAACCCGAAAAAGCCTTGGTCTTATAGCAATCTAACTTTTTTAGGATTTTTTTCGGATCATTCTGTCTGATTTAATTCAAGAAACCCTTTAACGCAATTAGCCTGAATATTCACTAATATGAGGCAAAGAAGACAGGCCCAAGAGGTGGACAATGGAGCGCATCGGTCACTATATAAATAATGAAATAGTAATAAACGAAAAAAACCGCTCAGCACCCGTCTACAATCCGGCAAGCGGAAAGCAAATCGCTGAAGTCGAGCTGGGCGATGAATCCGAAGTTGAAAGTGCTGTTTCCGCCGCTGCCGAAGCTTTCCAAAGCTGGTCTAAAACCCCGCCCGTCGTAAGAGCCAGAGTTTTGTTTAGATTCCGAGACCTTATTGAAAGCCATAGAGATGACTTAGCTCAAAGTATAACCACTCAACATGGAAAGGTTCTGTCAGACGCTCAAGGTGAAATTACGCGCGGGCTTGAAGTAGTAGAGTTTGCCTGCGGTATACCACACGCCCAAAAGGGAGAATTTTCTCTCAATGTTGGCCGTGAAGTAGATTCGTTTTCTCTGATGCAACCTTTAGGTGTCTGCGTCGGGATCACTCCCTTCAACTTTCCCGTTATGGTTCCCATGTGGATGTTTCCAATCGCTTTAGCTTGCGGGAATACTTTCGTGCTTAAACCATCTGAGAAAGACCCTAGTCCTTCACTAAAAATTGCAGAACTATTGCTTGAGGCTGGACTTCCTGAAGGCGTATTCAATGTAGTCAACGGGGATAAACAAGCGGTCGATTTACTACTGCAACACAAAACCGTGCAGGCAGTAAGTTTTGTTGGCTCAACCCCAATCGCAGAATATATCTATTCCCAAAGTTCTCGTAATGGGAAGCGTTGCCAAGCCCTCGGAGGGGCAAAAAACCATCTGGTTGTCATGCCAGACGCGGAGACCTCTGAAGTTGTTAATGCTCTAACAGGCTCGGCATTTGGGTCAGCTGGAGAGCGATGCATGGCCATTTCTGTTGCAGTCTGCGTTGGCGAAAAAACAGGGGATCGGATAGTGGAGTCTTTAAAAACAGCGTCAGAGTCTTTAAGAATAGGCCCTGGCTTATCCACGGAAAACGAACCAGATTTGGGCCCTCTGATTACCGGTGATCACAAAAGAAAAGTTAAGAGTTATATTGAATCAGGCGTAGAGCAAGGTGCCAAATTAGTGCTCGATGGTCGAGAAGCGGAAGCAGCCAAAAGCTCGAGCGGCTTCTTTATTGGACCTACAATCTTCGATTTTGTAAAACCATCCATGGACATCTACCTTGATGAGATTTTTGGACCTGTGTTATCTGTTGTTCGAGTTGATTCACTCGCTGATGCCATAGGTTTGATCAATGATCACCAATTTGGAAACGGGACTTCGATTTTTACGAATGACGGCGGCAACGCTCGCGTCTTTCAAGAAGAAATAAAGGTAGGGATGGTCGGCGTTAATATTCCTATTCCAGTACCAATGGCTTACCACTCTTTTGGTGGCTGGAAAAACTCAATTTTCGGCCCCCTAAACATGCACGGACCCGACGGCGTTAGATTTTTCACTCGCATGAAAACTGTCACCTCTAGATGGTCAGAAGCACAAGCTGGGAGGCCGAATTTCTCGATACCGACTTCTGAGTAGACTTTACTATTGCTCCTCTTTCAACCTAATCCTGCTAGTCAAAGCGGGAAATTTACCCACTTTATTCTTATAAAATGCTCTTATTTTATCCATATCGCCTGAAGTTGATTCAGAAACAAAAAAATTGGGGCCAAGACCAGCCTTC
>PBUF01000044.1 GCA_002727775.1 Gammaproteobacteria bacterium | reverse complement strand
ACTGAGATTAGTTCAGAATATGACCTTTAAAAAAGCCACCAGCGATTGGGTCAGTGTCTTACACAGTGGTTGGGCGTGGTCGCTTTATCGCGCGGGTCACGGCCCTGAAAAATTAATCGCAGAGCTAAGTCCCGACCAGCGCACTGTCCTGGGGTTTCCGCCTCCAGGGCACGAGTACTGGACTGAACAAACACTTGAGGCTGTAGAGGCGCGATATAAGTCCTTTGGTATCGACATGACGCCTTATTACCAGGCGGTCAATCAAACCTAAAACGCTTTTTAATCGGTAATAGCGCCTAAAACAAGGTGACGTAAGTATTCTTGCACAGGATAGCGTCCTCCGGGCATGAATTGAGTCATGAAAACACACATGATGTCCTCCTCAGGGTCAACCCAAAACCTTGTGCCAGCAGCTCCGCCCCAACCGTAATCACCGATTGACTGCATATTAGGCGCTGCAGCAGGATTAATGCATACAGAACCCAACAGGCAAAAACCGACACCCTTGAAGGCTGATTCGGAAAAGCCGCCTGCGCCCATCGACTCCATATCTTTGTTGTCCGGTAGATGATTCTGTGTGGCGTACTCGACTGTTTTTCTGCTCAATATTCGAGTCCCATCCAGCTCNCCTTTGNTCGCTAGCATCTGTCCAAANCGAAGATAGTCAGGNAGNGTGGANACNAGNCCACCGCCTCCGGANTTNAATGACCTATCNTCCAGGTAGGGGCTTGAATCAGGTTTTTCAAAAGGAACGAGNGGTCCCAGNGGNCGAGCGTAGTTCGTGGCGAAGCGNTTCACGCTNTTGGCTGGCAGAACAAACCCTGTGTCNATCATGCCGAGAGGNTCGAAGAGGTTTTNTTGNAGNTAGGATTCAAAATCCANCCCGCTCAACGCCTCGATCAACCTTCCTTGCAGGTCGGTCCCATAACTGTAGTTCCAGGAGGAGCCGGGATCGAATCTTAGCGGTAGCTGACTGATTTTCTGACTGAAGTTCGTGAGGTCGTCGTCAAAGTCTCCAACCTTATGATGGCGGTACATTTGATCGACCGCGTCGGGTACACCCTCAAACCCGTAAGTGAGGCCGGCGGTGTGCGTCATGATGTGTCTTGGGGTGATTGATGCGCTAGCATGACGCGTCGCCGGCATTGCTGGCGTTCCACCNGTAAGTACCTGCATGTCTTTNAATTCTGGAAGGTATTTTTCGATAGGATCGTCCAGTTGAAATTTTCCTTTCTCGTAAAGAGTGAGCAGTGCGACCGACGTAATCGGTTTAGACATGGAGTAGATACGATGTATGGTGTCGCTTTGCATTGGCTGGTTAGTTTCTTTGCTAGCTTCTCCAAAGGCTTTGTAATAGACAAGGTGACCTCTTCTCATAATCGCAAAGGACGAGCCGGCGAGTTTTTCCTGATCAATGTAACCCTGTAGGTAGGCGTCAATGAGAGCAAGCCTGTCTCCTGACAGGCCTTGGGATTCAGGGCTATCGAGTTGAGGGAGTTCACCGGGTNTCCAGGTCATGATTTTTCCTTAAAAAATAATGCTTANATTGTTCANTTTGTTAAGAGCCCTAATTCGTAATAGGAATCGATGGTTGCCTTGACGGTCTCTTCGATTGAGTAGGTCTGTAATCCGAGCTCCTCTATNGCCAGAGTGCAATAGGACCGNGGAGAATCATAGGTTGGTTTAGCCGGTTTGCCATCGACCATCTCTTCGCCACCGATAGTTTGAATATCTGGGTACATTCGCTCCATCATTTCCTGTAGTTCCCAGGTAAATAGTTCGCCGGACGGGTCGCTCGCTGACAAGATGTAGCGACTGCCGTTACCACCACTGGAAGTCTCGGCGCACAATCTGTGGGCTCGCGCGACGTCTCTCACGTCCACGTTATTCCAGAGCATTCGTCCGCCTTTGGTTTTCTTGTAAGGGTTACCCTGCGCCATCTGTTTCATGCAGTTTTGCCAACTCCAACCCTGGTCGTGATTTTCGCACATCAGAGGCCCGATGACGTGCAACGGGAGAATGGCCATGGCGTCGAAAGCCCCGTTTTCCGAAGCGGCTTGATAAATCATTTTTTCCGTATTGGCTTTAGCCATCGCATAGGCGATGTCTCTATTTTCCGGGATTTTAGCCTCCGACCAATTACCCTTGTAGCCCTCAAGATTATCTCCGCACCAGTCTTTTTCTGTGAAGACATACCCTTCAGGTCTAGGGTGGCCTACTGCTGCAAAGGAGCTGGTGAATACAAAGCGTCGTATTGTCTTGGCGTTGATAACTGACTCAAGGACATGGTCATTTTCGGTAAAGCATCCGTCGTAGACTTCTTGGGGAGTCTCTCGATTGTATCCAACGGTGGCGCCAGCATGAATGACCGCGCTGCATCTCTCAAAGGCCTCGTCATAGCTGCCTCTGTCAAAGAGGTCGGCTTCAAACAGGATTACTTTTCCGGGCCCTTGCTCGTTTAGAGCGGACAGATGATTGACCTTGTCTGGTTTAGATGTATCTCTCACGCAGGCGTGCACGGTATAGCCCTGCTCGACGCAATCTTGGACTATCCAAGAACCGATATAACCACTAGCTCCGGTTATGGCTACTGGGCCATCCTCGGGTGTTATTGATGCGTTAGCCACTGCTTCCCCTCTGTGTTTTTATTTTCCCTCAATGAATTTATCAGGCGCTGGGGAGTTTGAATAGATCAAGTACCCTCGGATGATGGATTTGGATATAGTCATGCTTAGGCAATAGTTTGAAATGATGGGGGTGGAGGAATTGATTAATAGCGGCAAACAAGCTTCGACGTTGCTCGCGGTAATGCCCGAAGGAATCGGCGATCTAACCTTTGGCTCGGAAGAATGGGTCTCGGTGGCTAGTGACGAGATGGTCCTGGCTGTGGATAAACACAAAAATGGGCTCTCTGATTTGGGGGAGTTTGTGTTTTGTGAGGTGGCGCACAATCCTCCAGCATACCTTCGCTCTGGAGAGAAACTGGCGTGGCATGCCCGGTTCAATAATGGCTCAGTCGAAGTTGCTGTCGGTGAGCTTGATGATCGGGAATGCGATTACAAAATGGAAGGCGACCACTCTGTCATTAGCAATTTTTCTAGAATTTTGAATTATGGGAAAGACCCCCATTTGGTAAGTCTGGCTCAAGATAGATTGGCTCGGCTTTCCCGCTGGAAGTTGCACGGTGAGATGAGTGACCATCCTGTATTGGCCGTTGTTTTGCGCTCTATGCACGATGCGATGGCTTATCGGACCATGCCCCGTTTTACATTCATGACCCCGGAGTGGGTTAGCTCTGCAAGATTCATTCTTTCATCTAGAGCGACAAGCGAAAAATATGCGGAGTCGATAAAAGGCATCCAGTACACTTTTTCTGAAGAGTTTATCAATACGCCGGCTTATGCGTTCCCAGACGGTTCTCACGGAGGTTTCTGGGCCAGGTTTGATCATGGAGAAGTTGCCGTTGGCGCTGGGCCTTTACCCGATGGCCTCGGGCCGGCTGATCANCTCACAAAAGGGGAATACGTGCCGGTTGTGCCAGTGGGGAGAACCGTCAATGCTTCGATGACCGAAGAAGAACAACTTGAACAAAAAGATTACAGCAAAGAAGCGTTTAGTGTTGACGAAGAGTCCGGTAAACCGCCAGTTGAACAATCATCGCCATCTGGTAAAGGCGCGATGCCCACAGAGCTCGCGAGAATTTTTGCGCCATTACACGATGAATTATCAAAGAGAACCTCTGGTGAGCTCCCGTCAGATTTTGACAAGAACGTCAGAGACAGCTGGAGCGTCCCTCAGTCCTTTGACAGAGCTCCAGGATACGACGTTAGCTGGCTGAGGTACGACCAAGTCGATATTTATGGGGAACCACGCTAGAAATCTACTTCGATAGGGTGAAACCAGAATAGCCTGCCGCTACGATTTCATCGCAGCGGTTCCGGTACTCCCCAACTCCGCCTACATAAGGCATAAAGATTCTCGGCTTCCCAGGAATGTTGGCGCCCAGGTACCACGAGTTACAACTTGGCGCGGTAAACATGGACCCCTTTGCTACTTCGTTTACGTGTAATATCCAATCATCCACGGCTTTTTCTTCTGGCTCGATTGCCCTTACCTGATTGTCTTCCAAATGCCCGATGCAATCGGTTATCCAATCGACGTGTTGTTCGATAGAGACCATCATGTTGCTCAGCACGGAAGGGCTGCCGGGGCCTGTAATGGTAAACATATTGGGGAAGCCGTGTATTTGTAGGCCTAGATAGGTTCTTGGGCCCGCGTGCCATTCTTCTTTTATGGACTTTCCGTCTTTTCCGCGGATGTCTATGCGCTCTAACGCGCCCGTCATCGCATCAAAACCGGTCGCGTAGATCAAAGCGTCAACTTCATAATGGCCTTGGTCAGTTGCCACCCCCGACGAGGTGATCTGCTGTATTCCGCCCTGACGAAGGTCGACAAGCGTCACGTTTTCTTGGTTAAAGGTCTTGTAGTAGTCGGTGTCTATCACCGGGCGTTTACAACCAATCGGGTAGTTTCTTGGCATCAGCCCTTCGGCGGTTTTGGGGTCATCTATTATCGTAGCCAAATGTTGACGATACATTTCGCAGGCCATCTCGTTAGCATCAGGATCCATCCCAACGTCAAGGAAAGTTCTAAATGCGCCAAAACCGTGTTCCTCGACCAGCTTTTTCCGCTCTTCTGGGGTTGTATTCTTGAGGGTTTCTGTGGGTTCAACCAGATCGGCCCCGCCGAAACCAAAACCATAGCCGACTATTCCTGCNANCGACGCCCTTTGTTCGGCTCTAATTTGATCGTAATTCGCCCGCGCTTTTTCCCTGAATTCNGAGGTTAAAGGTTTGTTATAAGCAGGCATTGTATAGTTGGGCGTTCTCTGAAAAATCGTTAAATGTTTTGCTTGCTCTGCTATTACGGGTATAGCTTGGATTCCTGAAGAACCCGTTCCGATGATCCCTACAGAAACGTCACTAAAATCGACGCCCTCGTGAGGCCATTGGCCTGTGTGGTAGATTGGCCCGGAAAAATCGTCTGCACCCTCGATTTCGGGTGTGTTAGTTACGGATAGACAACCGGTAGCCATGATGCAGTATCTGCTTTCATAGGCTACCCCATCTTCTGTCTCGATTAGCCAGTTGTGCTGAGGCTCGTCGTAGTGAGCTGATTTGACCCGGGNATCGAANTTTATGTCCTTTCTTAGGTCAAAACGGTCGGCAACGTGCTCGGCGTACTTCAGTATTTCAGGTTGTCCAGCCATGACTTCAGACCAGTCCCAGTCTTGCTGCAGTTCAGATGAGAAACTGTACGAGTATTCCATGGATGGAACATCGCATCGTGCGCCAGGGTATCTGTTCCAGTACCAGGTGCCTCCGACATCAGAACCAGCCTCCAGCACGATTGTTTTCAAGCCAGTTGCTCGAAGCCGATGGAGCATGTACATACCGGCAAACCCGGCTCCTACGACTACTACATCGAATTGATTGTCATTTTGTGAATTGCTCATTTTAATACCTGCAGACCTCTCAGTTATTAGTTTGCCAAGAAAAGTGAACAATCGCCAATTCAGAGGGTTTGCAAAACTGCTTTTGCTTACCAGAGGTGCAGAGACGATGATTAACCTCAACCTGAGGAGTGTTGCCGAGTGTCAATTGTCTCAAAAGGTTTGGTGTTAAGGTTGGAATGTCATAATGGCTGATTACAGTAAGGTTAGGTGAATAGAATGAGCGCTTCTTTCAAGATCTGGGTTGATGCAGATGCCTGCCCGAATTTGATTAAGAATGTGATTTTTCGACTGGCTGACAATCGTCAAGTCGATGTGGTTTTGGTCTCCAACCATTATGTAAAGACTCCGAACTCTCGTTTTGTTAGTGCAAAGCAAGTCGGCAAGGGCTTTGATGAAGCGGACAATGAAATAATCGCTCTAATGTCTGGAGGAGATTTAGTGGTCACAGGCGATTTACCGTTAGCAAACGACGTAATTCAAAAAAGAGGATTCGCGATCAACCCTCGAGGCACTGTTTATGATGAAGAAAATATTAAGTCCCACTTGTCTCGAAGGGATCTGATGGAGGATCTGCGCGACAGTGGTGTTGTTTCTGGAGGGCCTTCTGCGCTCAACAAAAAAAATGTCCAGGAGTTCGCTAATGCGATTGATAGGTTGGTAACGAAATTAGAAAAAGCGAGCGCGAAGAAATAGTCGACAATCTCGNTTGTTTGTAGAGTTGCCCCTATTCAGTGAGTTTGCGAGGAGTCTACTGCAAAAGTTGCTGAGACTTCTTGAGCGTGCAGTAAGATCTCGTCGATAAGCTGAGCAGAAAAATCATCAAATTCGAGACCGATGAAAGCGGTGGTCGACAGTTCCATGAACAGGCTCAAGAGCTGTTCTTCTTCTTTGACTGCCAGCAGTTTAACTAACAGGTCAGTAAAAAAGGCGCTGGCCGCGACTTGCTGACTGTCGTCGAGGTACGAGATGAGCTCTTCAAATTTGGGTTTGAGTTCCTGAGAGACTTGTATCACTGCTTCCATAATCTAACTCTTTAAGTGTTCGTGTGACTGCTAATTTAGCCAGCCTTCGGATTTGTTTTTGTCTATNTCTTCTGGCGANAGGTNAAGCCAATCTCTAAGTACGCTTTCGTTATCTTCCCCGAGAGACCTTGACCGAACGTAGCTCTCGCAGGGAGTTTTCTCAAACTTGATAGGAAGCTTGTCTCCGAAAGTCTGGCCCACTTCCCCGTGGAGTTCGTCAAAAGCGAACAGGAATTCTCTGCTCCTAATTTGAGGGTCTTTATTTGCAAGATCGTCTCCGGACTGGACTACCCCGGCCGGNACTCCAGCTTGTTGGAGGGTNTCCATAAGCTGATACGCCTCACGGTCTTTTGTCCAATTTTGGATATTTGAATCGAGTTCTCGACGGTTTTTATAGCGTAGGCTCATTGTGGAAAAAGAATCTCCTTCTGCCCACCCAGGATTTCCCAGAAGACTTTTGAGNGAGTGCCATTGTTCGTTAGTCATGCAGGCTATAGCGATCCAATTTTCGCCCTTGATCCCTTCTCCATTTGACAAGCAGGGATAGACCCCGTGTGGAGCAACCTCATCGTAGGGAAGGTCATTGGCCGATGGCTCGGTGATCGTCCTGTTCGAAAAGTGATCAATGAGGCTCGGTGCGACGAAATTAACGCCTACTTCGAACTGAGATATGTCTATTCTCTGTCCCTTTCCGGAGTGTCGGCGAGATTCGAGGCCCGCTAGTATTGCAACGGCACCGTGCAGGCCGGCTTGATGGTCGTTGTACGAAAAGCCGATGCCGATGTCTTGACGATTCTTCACGCTGGTTGTGTGGGTAAGACCGCACAAGGCGTGGATGGTTGGAGCGTAAGTCACAAACTTAGACCATGGGCCCCCATCACCCATTCCCGACATCTGTATGTAGATGACCTTTTTGTTGACCTGACTAATTGTGTCGTAGCCGACTCCCCAGCGATCGAGAACGCCTACCGAGAAATTGTCTATCACGACGTCCGCTTTCTGACAGAGTTCCTCGCAAGTCTTTCTTGCCGACTCATGGCTCATGTCTAGCGCAAGGGCCCTTTTGTTGCGATTCCACATGATGTAGTAGGGGTGTATGGGATCATTTGCCCCGACGGCGCGATCGAGTGAATTTATTTTCACGACATCGGCGCCCATATCACCCAACATTCGTGTGGCGAAAGGGCCGGCAAGCACGTGAGTGAAGTCGAGTATTTTTAGTCCTTCGAGTGGTCGCGCCATATTAAGAGTCCCAACCTATCTCATTTAAAATATCTACCTGGTCTTCATTCATCGATTTGTATCCGCCCAATTGCCATGGTGTGTCAGAAAAGTGGTAGGGAGCGCCGGTTGATAACGTTTTGTGCTCGCCAATTTGATAGGGGACGAACCAGTCTCTAGCGACAAGCTGGGGATTCTCTGCGACCTGTTCTATTGGCAAAACTAACCCATAGGGCATGTGCCGCTCTTGCGCTTCGAAAAAAAGATCCTCAGCATTTTTTGTGGCGACCCAGTCGCGAAGCTGATCCATAGTTTTTTCAACCCTTAGTCTCAGGTTTTCAGGTTCTAAATATTTTGGGTCTATCAAGTCGTCGTGAATGTCCTCTTCAATCATCCAGGTTAATTGCTTGTCGAAGTCTGGGGTTGGCGTGACCATGATGCTGCCAGTCTCCGCGTTCATAACATCATAGGCGTTCGACCAATGAAGCGAGCCTCGGCGCGGCAGTACCTTCCCGTCTGGGTGTTCCATTGCCTCTCCGTACCAATAAAACATGAACACGTGTTCCAGGCATGAGGCAATGCATTCGTGAACAGATACTTCGACGCGCTGTCCTGAACCTGTTTCGCGACGATTGTACAGCGCTGAAAGTGCTGAAATCGCTGTGTAAGCGCCAGAAACCATGAAATTCAATTCACCAAAGTTCTTTAGTGGAGCGGTATCTGCATCTCCTGTAGTTGCTATTTGTCCGCCTAGGGCTCCCGCTACGATATCTGGAGCTATGTAGTCTGCCCATTCGCAATCAGGCCTGAAAGAACAGGTGTCTATGAAGATGAGTTCTTCTTGGTTTTTGTTTTTTAGGATCTCCTTTGATCTCTCAACTCCAAATGCTCCTGGGCAAGTGAGAACGATGTCAGCTTTAGTTAGCAGCAATTCAAACTGTTCCGATCCCTCCACAGAGCCTAGGTCCAAAGTAATGGATCGCCGGCTTGAACAAAAATAGGCGTGCCAGATAGATTGTTTTTCTTGGTCAGTGCTTTGGATAAAAGGCCCTCGCGTCCTTAANGGGTCCCCTGTCAATGGTTCTGGTCGGATGACGTTAGCCCCTAGATCAGCCAGGAGTTTGGCCCCGTAGATTCCTCGCTCATCAGTNAGGTCAAGAACGGTAACGCGTGATAGAGGTCCTTCGGTCATTGGCTCGCTCGATTGAATTTCAAATAGCTTATCTTGTCAGGGGTCTTAATGACAGAGCAGCATAGAGGCCATGAGTTTTAAGTTGCGATTGCTTTCAATGGCGAGCAGACTCTTGACAGGTGTTGGGGGAGAAGACCATTGCTAACTTTGGAAGAGAATAGGCGCCTGACCGAGACAGGCGTCGGCACACCAATGGGTGATTTGTTCAGGAGTTACTGGCAACCACTTTTGTTGTCCAGGGAACTAGGGCCCGATGGAGAACCTAAACGCTTGAGAATATTTGGTGAGGACTTCATTGCTTTTAGAAATTCAGAAGGAAAAGTCGGTGTGGTAGAACCGAGATGTTCGCATCGAGGAGCCGACCTTTTTTTTGGTCGAAATGAAGAGTGTGGTTTACGCTGCGCCTACCACGGCTGGAAGTTTGACGTCGAGGGCAATTGTGTTGACCTGCCGACTTCGACACCAGAAATTGCCGAGCGCACAAAGCCCAAAGCCGCCATACGGGCTTTACAAGTCCAGGAGTATGGAGATTTGGTTTGGGGCTATTTAGGGGACGGAATAGCACCTGAATTGCCGAAATTCGAATTTGCTGAACTGCCAGCCTCACAACGCTTTGTCTCCAAAAAATTTCAGCAGTGCAATTGGGCTCAAGCAGTTGAAGGAGGCCTTGATACCGCTCATTTTTCCTATCTACATGCCGCCATCTCGTCGGGAGACAAGGTCTCTCTGATGGGAAAAATGGGATTGAATGAACCACCCTCTGTGGCGAGATATCGTTGGCTGGTAGAAGATGGGATGCCTGATTTCACAGTGTTGAAGCACAACTCGGGTTTAGTCCTGGGAGCCAGTAGGAAAGCAGATAGAGACGATTTGTACTGGAGGATCACTCAGTTTATGACCCCCAATCACTCTCTGGCACCCAATTCATTTCCTGGTGATATGTGTCAAGGTAATTCGTGGGTGCCGGTTGACGACCACTCTTGCTGGATTTTTTGTTTTGCGTATCACTTGGAACGCGACCTAACAGATCAAGAGAGAGCACAATACGAGAAGGGCTCGGGAATATTTGCAGCGGTTGACGAAAACTACATCCCTCTAAGAAATCGTGAGAATGATTATCTGATTGACCGAGATCGACAGAAAAACCTCAATTTCACCGGGATAGAAGGTATTTCGGAGCAAGATGCCGCGATTGCGGATAGTCAAGGTCTAATAGCGGATCGAACTAAAGAGCTCCTGGGTCAGACCGATTTGGGTATCGTTCGTTTTCGACAGATTATGTTAGAGGCGGCTTCTGATCTCGAGAAAGGGCACAGCCCCCTGGGGCTTGACTCGCCAGAAGCCTACTACGTGCGCTCGGGAGACGCGATGTCCAAGAAAGGAACCCAATTTCTCGACATCTTACAAGAGAGGTTCGGAGAATATGCTGGCGAGCAACTGCGTCAGCTGTGATTTCTTCTTGCTAATTTCACGGTCTGAATTGCAGCGGCCTTGCTCCTTGTTGAGCTTGCTGTTCAGCTATTTTGTAAGCATTGTCTACCCACTCGCAAATTAACCGTCGTGTATCTCTGGGATCAACCATCTCCTCCATCTGGAATCGACTAAGCGGACCTATTGGTCCCCTGGCGCTTTCTATTCGGGCTTCTAACTCTGCTCGCAACGCCGCTGGGTCCTCTGCTTCGGCCAGTTGGCGTTTGTATGCCGCTTCTATGCCTCCTTCGGGGGGTATTCCGCCGACATCGGCCGCGGGCCAGGTAACTCTGACTACTGGTCTTGAGACGGGTGTAGCGAAATTATTTCCGGCAACTCCGAAGCTCCTTCTCATGATAACNGTGAAGATGGGCACTTTGANTTGGGAAAAAGCGACCATCCACTCGCCCCCTTTTCTGATGGTGCCTCTTGTTTCGTGCTCGACGCCAACTGCAAACCCCGGGTTGTCTACCAGATTGAGCACGGGAATATGAAACAAATCACAGAGNTCCAAGTGCCTCGTTAATTTNTCGCAACCGTCNGCCGTGAGCGCGCCGCCATTTTCGTGTCNGCTGTCCGAGGCNATAACTCCNAGGGGATAGCCGTTGAATCGAACAAAACCTGCNACCTGGTCTGTTCCCCAGAGCGAACCAATTTCGAAAAAAGAGTTTTTATCTGCCATCAATCGAATGGCTTTTCTCACGTCGAAGGTGGTGGTTCTTTTTCGAGGAATTAAAGTTAAAAGCTCTTCTTCCCTGCGGTCCGCGGGGTCGCTGGTACTGACCGCTTGTCGAGGTGAGATATCATAGACGCTGGATGGCAAGTAAGACAGGAATTGCTTAGTCATCTCGACTGCCTCTTCNTCAGTTTCCGCTAAATTGTCAACCGAACCATTNGTACAATGTATTCTCCAGTCGCCGAGATCTTCTTTGCTGATGTCATAACCCATCGCATGGCTCACCACTGGAGGGCCCGCGACGAATAGTTGTGATATATCCTTAACCATTACCGAAAAGTGCCCNAGCACGGCTTTTGCTGCTCCAAGACCGACAACGCTACCCAGCAGCATATTAACCACGGGCACAGTGGATAGCTGGTTGGTGAACATGGCGCTTCCCAGGTGGCCGGGTAGAAAGGAACCCCCNCCACCCGAAACTCTTGGCTTGCCTGCCTTGATTGCGCCGGAGCTCTCCTCTGCATCGCTTTCGCCGTCTTTTTTCTGCTGNGGNACCATACTTGCAACCGAACCGCCTCCTGAAGAACCATCGAGCAATCTGACCGACGGCACTTTGAGTTCCATTGAAAGTCTATCCAGATAACCACTCTTCTGACCAATCGCGCCATCTGAATGGCCTCCTCGAGAAGTGAAATCATCGGCACAGACGATGGTTGTTCGCTGATTAATTGTGCCCCAGCCTCCTACGTGGTTTGCCGGTGTAAAGTCTGAGATAGCGCCCTCTTCGTCGTAGGACGCGAAACCGGCGAGACTGCCGACTTCCCTAAAGGAGTCAGAATCCAGAAGGAGATCTATNCGTTCGCGACAAGTTAGTTTGTTTCTTGATCTTTGCCGCAACACGCCGGGATCCTGTGTGTCGGCTGAGAATCGTCTGTGAGCAATATTTTGAAGTGTGCTCACTTCTCGAAGTAGTGGCGTCCAGGTTTGCTCTTCTGGAATTGAGTCTTTAAGGGTTCCGCCTTCTGGAAGAATTGCCGCGACTATCTGTCCTGGTGTAACGGTGTCTCCGATTGTGAGCTCTAGCACGGCCTTAATTTGCCCGTTACATGGGGCAGTGATCGCGGTCTCCATTTTCATCGCGCTGATAACCATAAGTGTGTCGCCTGCTTTGACTTGATCGTTAATTTTTGTGTTGAGATCAATAACAGCGCCGGCCATTGGGCACTCGATGGCTTGATGAGTTGGATCGAAGTCTAAAGCAGGTTGCTTAGACGCGAGAGTAGCAANTGTCTTTGGTATGGAGGATGCCGAACTNGGCGATTTTTTTTCAAATAGGTCGATTGCCGGACTGCGAGATTCGTCTTTAGTNTTAGNNGTCANACCAGAGCTTTCAATNAGATCGGTTCTAGCATCGGCTTTTGCTAATTNCTCGGACGATAGTAATGCTTTTAGCGAGGAGAGGTTGGTTGGCAGGCCGTCGATATAAAATTCGTCNATGCTGTTTATCGTCCTTTGTATCGCGGATTCAAAGCTGCCGCTCGAGTTAGATGAGCAGATCAACTTGGCTAGAAGAGGATCAAAAAAAGGTGGCGGGGTGAGCCCTGGATAAGCAGCGCTGTCAACTCTAACGCCGGGACCTGAGGGTTCTCTGTAGGAGAGTAAGGTGCCGTTTCCTTTGGACACCACGCGGGCCTGTATAGCGAAACTTGAGGGACGCGTGTTTTCATTAAATTTATCTAGATTCATTGAGGTAAGGGTTTCGCCCAGGGAAATTCGGAACTGCGTTTCCACCAGGTCGACCCCGGTAATTTCCTCGGTGATCGTGTGTTCGACCTGTATTCGAGGGTTACATTCGATAAAGAAGTACTCCCCTGTTTCAGGAGTCACTAAAAATTCAACNGTCCCCGCATTGGTATAGCCGGTTTCCTTGGCGATATTTTTGGCGTCTTTATAAAGTTGATCGAGTAGCGTTGGATCCAAATTCGGAGCAGGCGCGATTTCTATNACCTTCTGATTGCGTTCCTGNATGGAGCAGTCTCGCTCAAACAGGTGAATTATATCGCCGTGTTTATCAGCAAGGATTTGAATTTCTATATGCCTTGGACGTTCTATCAGTTTCTCNAGAAACAAGCGTTCGTCTCCAAAAGAAGATTTTGCTTCGCTAGCGCAGCGCTCAAAGGCCTCTTCCATCTCTTTNTCATTAGNTACGGCTCTCATACCTCGACCCCCGCCTCCTGAGGAAGCCTTNAGNATGATGGGATAACCAATTGCTTGGGCNACTTCCTTAGCGGCCCCAACTGAGTCGAGAGCATCNTTGCTGCCTGGAATGGTTGGTATTGAGAGAGACTCCGCTAGCTGTCTTGCCTGGACTTTATCTCCGAATAACTCAAGCACTCTATGCTCAGGCCCAATAAATTCTATTCCTTGTTCGCTACATTTTTTCGCGAACACCGCGTTTTCAGAGAGGAAACCATAACCGGGGTGTACGAGCGCGCACTCATTTTCCTTAGCGATTGACACAATTTGCTCTAGATCTAGATAGGCAGAGACGGGGTCTGTCGCCTTTCCAGAGAGTTCGACGGCTCTTGGTGTTAATTTCGTGTGGAGAGAATCAGAGTCGGCTGGTGCAAAAATCGAAATCGGATTAATTCCCAGGCCTTTTGCTGCCCGGGCAATACGAACCGCAATTTCTCCTCGGTTCGCGATGAGCACATTTTTTTGCTTCGACACGTTGATTCTCCCTTTACCATCTTTAGTAACAGGTTGGCTCAGAGCGAATAAATTGTCCAGTTTTGGCTGGAGTTGGCGTTAGCTGACGCTAGGTCAGGGTTTTGTCTAGCAGTTGCAGTGCTTGTTTTGTAAATGCCTGCATGTTGTTTTCACGGTTGCTTTCTCCGGTCTCGATCTTGATTGAGCTGTTTTTAGGACCGCTGATTGCGACTACGCTATTGCCTGGGCCAACACCATAAGGTGAACCTGTGGGGCCNGCTATGCCTAGTTCCGCGATGGCCCAGTCTGAATCCAGCACTTCCCTGGTTTTTTCGGCGAACTTAAGAGCCATCATTTCTGTCATGGGTTTAAGGCCTTCGATATCGTCCTTGGAAAGTCCCAGGAAGATCTTTCTTGAAGCCAGCGTATAGATGACTGAGCCGCCTTTGAAGTAAGCTGACGCGCCTGCCACGGAGAGAAGAGCAGCGGAAATTAATCCTCCAGTGGACGACTCGCTGACCGAGATCGTATGGCCTTTAGATTTCAGTTTTTCCGCTATCGATTTCGTAAGATCGGGCTGGCCTAGCATGTGATGATTATCCTGTGAGTAATTAGTTTGTTTTCGGGTGTTATTGATTTAGTGCTAACGACAGTGTTCACCCGTCAACATGTCTTTAAACAAACTTAACTGTTCATCGTCTAGATTGCGACTGGCTATCCATACGGCATGCTCCCTTTGGTTTTTTGCTGGATTAATTCGTAATCCCCACATAGGCCTAATCTGACTCGGGATCATCGAATAGCGAATATCAGCAACTAGCTGACTCTGATAGTCGTAACCCAGGTAGTCCTGGGAAAACCAGCGAAATCTTTCAATATCGATGCCTTGTTGGCTGTTTTTGTCCAGTGTAGGAAGGTGCTTATCGTAATCAAATACCTCGATCGATTCGCCTGAACACCAAGTCGTCGTTCGCAAGGTTCGAATCGCATCCACATGATATCGCCCTTCGTGTTCGTAAACCGCTTTCCACAGTATCAGATTACCAAAGGACGGTTTGAGAGTGAGTCTCTGGGGGCTGTGTTGTCGCTCGTTGGCGATTTCCAAGGCCGCGCGGTAGGTTCTTTCGTGTTGTATGACGCCCAGCATCAAATAGAGGAAACACCAAGTTAGAGCCAGAGCTGTATAGAGCCTCTTTTTTAAGCTGATCGCGCAAATTACCAAGATGAGTGCAGGAACCGTAAAGAGAGGATCTACAACCGAAACGTTGTTCCAAGCGATGCGAACATCAGAGAAAGGCCATAATAGCAGGGTACCGTAAGATGTGCATGCATCAAGTAGCGCATGTGTCGCATAACCCAGGAGCGCGGCGAGGTAAACAACATTAAAGGCCAGCGTTTTTTTAAAAAACAGGAATAAGGCAGACGCCACTATCAGCGCACCTATCGGGATGAAAATGAGCGAGTGGGTGAATTGTCTGTGAAATTCGAGAAATAAAATGGGGTCTTCGTTTGACTGAATGAGTACGTCCAGGTCTGGTGCCATGCCGGCCAGACATCCAATTAAGGTGATTTTTGCGAAATTGTTCCTGTTTGCGATGGTCTGGGCTAGTGCTCCCCCGAGGGTTCCTTGGCTGATTGGATCCATGTTTAATCTTGATCTTGTTCTGATTTTATGAGGTCGGCGATTCGCTCCGCGACCATTATCGTCGGCGCGTTAAGATTGCCATTCGTAATTTGAGGGAATATGGAGGCGTCTGCGACTCGTAGCTTGTCTATTCCTTTTACTCGCGCATGAGGGTCCACCACAGAGTCATTATCGATGCCCATCTTGCATGTACCGCAGGGATGATAAGCGCTTTCCGCATTACTTTTTACAAAGGCGTCCAGCTCGTCGTCTGACTGACAGTGTGAGCCTGGGTTGAGTTCTTTGCCTCTTATGCCGTCAAAGGGCGCTTGTTGGAAAATGGATCTCGCCGTCCTGATGGCTTTNCGAAAAACNANAAAATCCTCTTCATGAGACATGTAGTTAAATTGAATTTTAGGTTGATCTCTAGGGTTTGAACTTGCCAGTTTAATGGTGCCTCGACTCTTTGAGAGCATTGGTCCGACATGTACCTGAAACCCGTGTTGGCTTGCTTTGACTTTTCCGTCNTAAGACATNGCTACAGGCAAAAAATGAAATTGAATGTCGGGGTANTCCAGCGCCGAGTCACTTTTGACGAATCCGCCAGNTTCGAAGTGGTTGGTAGCGCCCAGGCCTCTCCGGGTCGCTAGCCATTTTATACCGATCAGTCCTTTGCCAAGCCAGCCGAGTTGAGAGTGGAGAGAAATGGGTAGTTGGCTTGCTTGTTGAACATAAACTTCCAGATGATCCATGAGGTTTTGTCCCACTCCGGGTAGGTCACATTGCACCTGGATTCCAAGAGCTTCCAGATCGTTTGCTGGTCCTATTCCGGAGAGCATGAGAATCTGGGGTGAGTTGATTGCCCCCGCGCATAAAATAATTTCTTTGGTCGCCGTCGCGTTTATCTGTCTGTTTTTCTGGGTGTAATTCACCCCCGTCGCTACGCCGTCCTTTATCAACAATTTGTTTACGTGAGATGTCGTCGAGATTTTGAGATTGGACCTTTTAGCATTTGAGATGAATGAGTGGTAAGAGGAAGCTCTTATGCCTTGGTCCACGGTCATTGGCATCGGACCAAATCCCTCCTGGTGCTTGCCGTTTACGTCTTCGTTTAAAGGAAATCCTGCAGCTTGTGTTGCTTCAAGAAACGCCGTATAGAGCGGGTTGCTCATGGAGCCGGTTGTTGTCGCTAGAGGCCCATCGTGGCCCTTGTATGTATCGCTTTGGGTCAGCAGGTCCGCCTTTTGAGATTTTTTAAAGTAAGGCAGGACCGAGTCGTAGTTCCACCCAGTGGCGCCGAGTCTTTCCCAATTATCGAANTCTTTTCGGTTTCCTCGAATATAAACCATCCCATTGATCGAAGACGAGCCGCCTAGAACCTTCCCTCTGGGGCAGTGAATTCTTCTATGGTCNAACCCGGGTTCCGGTTCGCTATAGTAACCCCAATTTATTTTTTTATCGTGGAGTGGCATATAAAATGCCGATGGCATCTTGATGCTCAAACGATTATCCCCGCCTCCCGCTTCGATTAGCAAAACTCGGGCTTTATGGTTTTCAGTTAGACGAGAAGCGATTACACAGCCGGCAGAACCTGCCCCGATGACGATGTAGTCGAAGATTGCATCAGGTTGTTTGGACATAGAACGCAAATATTGAGTAGTCTCGCTAATTTTAGGTGAATTTGGACCATGCTAGAATAGGTCCATCCGGAAGAAAGTTACCCGATGTTAGATTCTGAACAAATAAGTTTTTTTAAAGCAAATGGATATCTGCTTGTTCCGGGGATAATGGACAAACAACTCTGTTCGGAGTTGCAGGATCGAATGTGGGAAAGTCTTCCCGAAAATGCTTCCCTAAAAAGAGAAATCTCTGCGACCCATACAGGACCTTTCGCTAGCGATTTACGATCGGCTGAGTCAACTCATTTTAGAGACGGCTATCGGTGGTTAAACAGGGCCCTCGGAGTAACAGAATCTGCTATCCAATTAATATACTCCGAGAAGATCTGTGAGATTGCTCGGCAGCTAATTGGCGGAGATCTACGACAGGCGGTTGTTGGTGGTACTCCAATGGGAGCGAACGGTCCAGCCTGGCCTGGTGGGCCTACTGATCCGGCGTTAGGGACGGAAGGCGCGCGTGGGGTCTACTTTACTTTGCCTTATGGCGACAAACCAAGGGAACCAGATCTTTGTCATACTGACGGNCATCCTTTCCAGCTTGGTGTGGTAGGTCTGATCGCTGACACTCCTCANGATGGCGGTGCCTTTAAAGTCTGGCCAGGCTCTCATAAATCGTTATTTTCTAAATTCGTGCACCGCTATGATCAGCCTCGAATACCTTATTACGATCACCTTCCCGCGTTCAAAGGAATTAGTCACACGCCAGAGTACTTAGAAGAAATAGTGCGGTTGAACAAGGAAGTAAGGGCTGTTGAGTGTTGGGGTAATAGGGGAGATCTCGTGTTTTGGCACCACAGGACCGCTCACATGGCCGGACACAATTATTCCAATACGATCCGCGAAGCGATACTGGCTGACTTTTGGAATGACGAATTGAATGAGAATCGTGCCAAACCCTCTTCAGATGAAATGTGGGATGATTGGTCAAATGAGGTAAAAAATTCTAGTGAAGAATATTCGAAAGAATTTGCTAAACAGCAGCGTTTAGAGGTTTAACTGGGAGAAAAAGATGACACAGGACAAACAACATAAGAATGACATGTACGGCAATATCGATGCGCGTAGTGAATCTGATGAGGGTGTACTTCCTCCAATCCCTGCGGCGACCGTGGTTCTACTTCGAGATTCAGAAGAAAGTTATGAAGTCCTTATGCTGAAAAAGAATTCCAAAATCACCTTTGGAGGAATGTGGGTCTTCCCAGGAGGAAAGATAGATCCAGAGGATTATGGTGAAGAAAGTGACCTAGAGTATGCTGCGCGTGCAGCAGCGGTTCGAGAAACCAAAGAGGAAACTGGTATCTCGCTTGATTCCAAGGATTTCATTCATTTCTCGCATTGGACTCCGCCCCCAGGNCCCCAAAAACGATTTGCCACCTGGTTTTTNATNGCGAAATCGANAGGTGTGAAGTCCGTAGAAATTGACGAGGGTGAGATTAAAGACCATCAATGGATAAAGCCGTCAGAAGCGCTCGCGAAACATTCTGCAGGAGATATTGATTTGGTGCCGCCCACGTGGATAACACTGCACCACCTCTCCTTGTATGAAAAATTGGATGATGTTTTGGGTCACTTTTCAAAGGCAACGCCCAAGGTGTATGAGACGAGAGTTGTCAAGGCGTCCGATGGAGATCGAGTCGCCATGTGGAAGGGTGATTCTGGATATAGNGATTGGGATGCAGACGTTGCGGGCGACAGACATAGGCTTGTCATGTCGCCAGGCGGGTTTTCTTTCGAAAATAACGTAGAGACTTACTAAATATCTTACCAGTCTAGACNTTAAGCGAAGACGGACTGATATGCCTCTTCGTTAAAACCGACTAAGAGATTTTTTCCAACTACTGCAGTAGGCGCTCTCAGGTTCCCAGTGCTACCGAGCATTGCAGTAACNGCGTCTTCTGATGTTTTTTCTTTTCCCGAAAATTCCACAACTTTCTTGCCTTTAGCAACTGTAAGCTTGTTGGCCTTTTTTAGTAGTTTCAATGCATCTTCTCTTTGCAGTTTTCTGCTAGCAGGAACTGTTTCTGTGATCTCGATTTTGCTGGCTTCTATAAACTTAGAAGCTTTTGTGCAGCTGGTTCAGCCTTTGCGAAAGTAAAGCCAATCAATTTGTTTGGTCATTTTTTTTATCCTTTGCGGTTAGTCATTTCTAATAATCTAAACTCTGAATCAGCTTATTCAAACTTGTTTATGGGGTCAAAGAACTTTTAGTTGGATTCTTTATTATCATGTTGTTTTCAGCTTAACAAAGACTTGAGTTTGTGGTTGATCGATATTGTTTCTGATATGTTGCATTGATAGGGCTTTGATTATGAAGAAGCAACAGGAAAATTTAGAGCATTACATTGAGTTAGTTGAGAGCATGCGAATGCCTGATCCGCTAACAGCCGGGTTTTCTCTAGATTCAGAAGAACGGTCAAAAGTTGAGCGTTGTGTTGAGGATGTGCACGATAAAGGTTTTGCAATCCTTCCCGATTTTTTGGGCGTCGAGCGTTTGGAACAAATGCGTGTCGGANTGGAGCCGATATTTGCTCTGACTGGCAACCGAATTGTCGATGGAACGAAACGAGGTTGGCCTGGGACTCAGACCGTACACATTCCTAATCTGTATGCGAAAACCCGAGCGATCGACGAGGTGTCAATTGATCCTGTGCTTCTATCTATTGTTGAAGGAGTGCTTGGTAAGTCTTTTCAGATGTCTGTCGCCGTCGCTATGTGTCCTGGGCCAGGCTGCGATAGACAAGGTCTGCATCAGGACGATAGCCACTATCCGATTCCTCGGCCTCACCCACCGCTCGTAGCAAATACGCTTATTGCGCTGGATGATTTCACTGTTGAAAATGGNGCGACCATGCTGGTGCCCAGTAGCCACAAATGGGAACGGAGTTTGAATCCTGATGAGCCCACGATACAAGTCGAGATGAAAGCGGGTTCCTTGTTGGTGTGGGATGGCGCGTTGTGGCATGCAGGTGGGGCCAATAAAACCTCGAACGAAATCCGACGTTCCGTTAATCTGAATTTCAATGTGTCCTGGTTGAGACAGCAAGAAAATCTCTATCTGGGTGTCCCTAGAAGCGTTATTTCCGAGATGCCAGATCTGCTGCAGCGACTTCTAGGCTATAACCGGGTCAATCATCTTTGTGGTGGCGTAGATTATCAGGACCCTCTCTCTTATTTCCGCGAACATCCTGATTGAAAGCTAGTGCCTAAGACATAATGATGTGACCTAGCTTGGCCACNGCATCTTTGTGCGCGGCTGTTTCTTTTTCGCCGAAGTCCTGGTCGGGTTTTTCGAGTAATTGGAAGTGTCCGAAATCGTCCGTGCCCGAGACAAGAATTGCGGTATCTTCTCCTTTAGTCTGACGAACGTTAGTTGCACAGTACCGCAGCACCATACCTATTCTGCGATCTTCAGATAAGTTTGGACCGCTTCCGTGGATGGTCCTGATGTGGTGAATAGACATCTGTCCGGAGTCCAGGGGTGCTGACCGGCAGGTCNTTTCGTCGATGGTTCTGTTAACCTCCTGTCCCCGACTCAGCAGATTGTTTTCTGCGAAGGTGTTGGTATGTGTATATAGCTCTTCTAGATGGCTGCCCGGTACGAAGCTCATCGGCCCAGATTCTTCATGGGCGTCTGACAGTGCAAGCCAAACGGTCGCAACATTGTGTGGCTCTAGTCCCCAGTAGTTGGCATCCTGGTGGAAGCTTACGATTTTAGAATCCCGACTTTCTTTGATAAACCAGTTTGTGGACCACAACAGTACGTTTGGGCCAAGAACACTGGTTATAGGATCGACTATCCTAGGATTGGTTACTACATCCCAGGCCCATCTCTGCAGAAGATGAAGGTCGGCTCGAAAGGCAACCGCTTTTTCTATACCACCAAACCGCTTTTCGAACTCTTCAAATTCCTGTCTTAGTTTTTTTGTCTCGCTTTGATCATAAGCAGTTAAAGGAGATAGGTACCCGTCCTTTTGATAGTCCTCGAGCTGTTTTTCGGATAGTTGAAATGTCATGGAAGCAGTTCTGTCGCTCTTTAGCCTGTTTGCCGAGCTTTGCGGTGTATCGAGTATACTAGCATTGATCGGTTGGTATCCAAGTACCCCAAGGGATATGTATAGGGAGACAAAGGCATGATTAAATTTGGAACGATTAGTACGGCAAATATTACACCCAGAGCGTTAATAAATCCTTGCATAGACGAGCCGA
This sequence comes from Gammaproteobacteria bacterium, assembly GCA_002727775.1. Classification (GTDB taxonomy): domain Bacteria; phylum Pseudomonadota; class Gammaproteobacteria; order Pseudomonadales; family Azotimanducaceae; genus UBA4421. Next base: position 31,959 of record PBUF01000044.1, on the reverse strand, counting down.
AGGCACAGGTTATGTCTATCGCTGCCCGAAGTAAGGACCGTGCAGAAGAGTTTGCGAGGTGGCACGGTATTTCTCGAGTTTACGACTCCTATGAAGAGATTATAGCCGACGATGAAACTAATGCCTTTTATAACCCTCTGCCGATCTCTATGCATAAAGAATGGACAATAAAGGCTTTGCGCGCGGGAAAGCATGTGCTCTGTGAAAAATCCTTTGCGTCGAATGCACTAGAGGCTAAAGAGATGGAAGCCGCTGGCGCAGAGACCGGATTAGTCCTAATGGACGCCTTTCATTATCGATATCATCCGGTCTTCATCCGAGCGAAAGAGATAATGGAAAGCGGAGAGATTGGTAAGGTGGAGCGTATCAACGCGGCCTTTCATGTTCCCGTCTCGGATCCTGATAATATCCGCATGAATTACAACTTAGGCGGAGGCGTGACGATGGATATTGGCTGTTATCCAATATCGTGGGTCAGACATCTTGTGGGAGATGAGCCCTCCGTCACTTCGACAGAATTAGAAGTGGGGCCCCCAAATGTCGATACCTTCTTGGAAGCCGAGTTTGTATTTCCCTCTGGAATCGAGGCGAGAATCTCGGGCGACATGCGCTCCAGTGTTGCTTTTCGCATGGAGTTTGAGGTGATCGGTGAAGAGGGAAGGCTACACGTCCGAAATCCATTGATTCCTCAGATAGGTCATCTTATAGAAGTAACTCAGAAAGATACTAGCCGCCGTGAGACATGTGATAGGCGTCCAACTTACTCGTATCAGCTTGACGCTTTTATTGATGCGATTGACAACCAATCCTCTTTATTCACTGATGCGGCTGATGCGGTCAAACAGATGACTGTTATTGATCAGTGTTACGAGGCGGCAGGGCTTCCGAAGCGAGGACTGGAACTCTGATTCNTGTTAAGGTGAAGTCAGACCATAGGTTGGATCGTTTGGGTTGAACCTGAGAGAAGAGCGTCTTTTTTCTTGAGGTTTGGATAGGGAGTAGGGCTTGCTTAATGAATGGTTGCTGAATTTCGCGCGTTGGCTTGATTCCTTTGCCTGGAGCACAGCGATTCACGAATCCTTTTATTTGTATGCGTGGATAGAGTCTACCCATGTTTTAGCGATTATGGTTTTCCTTGGAATGCTATTTATTATCGATCTTCGTATTTTGGGCCTTGCTTTCGCCCAGGTGCCTGCTGCGAGAATAGCAGAACGCCTGGACAAGCCTATGATGATCGGTTTTGCCGTCATGGTGATTACCGGCTTGCTGCTGTTTTTTGCGATTCCGGTTCGTTCCACTCAAAGTGTTTGGTTTCGCATAAAGGTGGTCTTGCTTATTGCAGCCGGGATTAATGCTTTTCTGTTTCGAAACAAAATGAAAGAAGTGAGGCGTGATGGCAGAGAAGAAGTGGAGCCTTCAAAACGCCTCAGACTGGGCGCTGGGACGTCCCTCTTTTTGTGGATGGGCGTAGTGATGACCGGCAGGGCTATTGCCTATGATTGGTTTGACTGCCACAAGGATCTCTCCTATGCCATGTATTGGGTTGCGGGATGCGTAGACGAAATGGCGCTGGTGGAGTAGAGGGTAGCAATTGGATCTGTTATTTATATTTGAATGGCTGGACACTTCGTTTCTGGCGGACATGTCAAAAGCGTATGGTGGNGTATTTGCTGTTGTTCAAATGGTTCATTTGGTATCGCTGGCGCTTCTAGGCGGCGCTGTTTTGATTACAGATTTGCGGCTTTTGGGTCTGGTGCTTCGTGATGTTCCGTCGGAAGTGGTTACAAGCAATATGGATCGATGGTTNAGCCTTGCTTTGATTATTATGGCTGTCAGTGGGGTATTCATGAGTTCCGCCGTAGCAATAAAGCTGTATTACAACGAAATGTTCTGGGCCAAAATGATTGGTCTGTCTGTAGGTGCTCTGTTTGTCTACTTTATAAAAAGACCGTTGTTGGCTCATCCTCACGAGACTATTAACGTTTGGGCCTTAAGATCACTTGCGATAAGTTCGATCGTGATTTGGTTTACTGTTGCCGCCTCAGGAAGGTGGATAGGTTTTTCTTAGGGGACACTCAATGAGTAAAACTCTTTTGGAGAGNCTAGCGATAGGCTTGTCCGTGCTCTTTATCGGAATCATTGCAATATTTTGGTTGACACAGGTTGGCGACGTGATGGAAACCCTTTGCCTAGCCTATGGAGACTTTTGTTTTGATGAGCCTGAATAGAGCNATCTTCAATTTGGAGTTAGGACAGCGTTCTTTGGAGGAATTGTTTTAGGCGATTCCATGCGTCAATTGCTGGCTCTGTATTATTTTTAGGGTCGCGGTCAACGTAGAGCCAGAAGCCATGATTAACACCATCATAAATGTGAACGTCGTTTGGAATATCGGCAGCCCGGAGCGTCTCCACGAAATTTTCCACGTCAGTGATGGGGATTCCCCGATCGTTCTCTACAAAGGTGCCGTAGAACTCATGATCTACGTGAGCAAGTTGTGCTGGGTCTGCGAGAAGTCGGCCATAAAAAATAGCAGTTGCGTCATGATGATCGCCTCCCAGTGCGTAGGTTAGAGCCACGCCGCCGCCATAGCACCAGCCGATGGTTGCGACTTTCCCGTTACTGCCGCCCTGATTTTTTACATAATTGACCGCGGCGTTTAGGTTATCTATCAGTGCGGCCGGTTCTGCAAGAGTCTCGCGAACCAATGCCATGTTCTCTTGTGGATTGGAACCGGTCCTTCCGCTGTAAAGGTCAACCGCAAGGGCGACGTAACCCTCGTCGGCGAAAGAGTCGGCCGTTTCTTTGACGCGCTGGACTAATCCATTCCATTCATGAATGAGTATGACCGACGGGTGAGGTCCCTCACCATCGGGCTTTGATAGGTATCCGACTGACGAAGGGTTAGCTGAGTAATACTGAACAGAATCGCCAGATAAGGGCCCAGCGTTTCCTACAATCGCATCTGGAAGCGTATCACTGTCTGCTTGGGCAGTGACCAGGGAAAATAGGACGAGTAAAAAGACAGCAAGAAAAGTCTTCTGTGATCGTTTCGAGTCGCAAAGCATTAACTCAGAATTCATGACATTCCCCCTCTTTGTTCCAGTTGAATAATCACATGAAGTGAAGATCCTTTCTAGAGAAAAAAGCCTAAATGCTGACGTCCTGAAACTGCAGCTGACTTAGCGTGTAGTAAACATCTTTGTTGGCCATCAATTGATCGTGAGTGCCGATTTCCTTCACTCTCCCATTTTTTAATACCAAAATGCGATCTGCCTCCTGGATAGTTTTTAGACGATGGGCGATCAAAATGGACGTCCTACCTTTCATGATAGTTTTCAGCGCACTTTGAATGATCTCTTCGGTTTCTGTGTCGATGCTCGCTGTTGCTTCGTCCAGAACCAGTATTTCTGGATCGGCTGCAAGCACTCTTGCGAACGCCAAAAGCTGTCTTTGGCCTTGTGAGAGGTTTTGTCCTCTCTCGACCAACTCGGTTTGATAACTCTCTGGAAGGCTCTCTATGAAATTGTCGGCGTTGACAGCGCGAGCAGCCTCGATCCCCCGTTCGTCGCTGATGTTAGGGTTGCCTAAGGTGATGTTGTCTAAAATCGTACCGGAAAAGATGTGAAAATCTTGCATTACCACTCCGATTCTCTGTCGGAGATCCTTAGAATCCAGGTCGAGTAGATCAACACCATCAAGAAAGATCGTCCCTCTCTGGAAATTGTAGAAACGACCGAGAAGCCTGATAAGAGTGCTTTTGCCTGATCCAGTGGGTCCCACAACTGCCAGTTTCTCGCCGGCCGCTATTTTGAGCGATATATCCTTAAGTACGGGGAGCTCATCGTCATACGAGAAACTTAGGTTTTTGAATTCGATCTCACCCGCAGTTCGCTGACGTAGCTCAACTGGTTTAACGGGCTCATCGACGCTCTCGTCCCAATCTAGTGCTTGAAATATTCTCTCCGCGCTCGCCATGGCTCGAAACAATATGTTGTATTGGTGCCCCAACACCCTTATAGGCTGGATAAACATATCGATGAAATAGGTAAATAAGATGACGCTTCCCAGNGAGACCGATTCTTGCAAAGCGGCGCCGCCGCCAACCCAAATGATTACAGCTAGAGCCAGATTGACCATGTTGTCCATGAATGCGCCGTAAGTAGACTCAAGGTTAACTGCATGGAATTCATGTTTTCGGTTGCCATTGTTAATACCCTCATAGACATTGAGGTTAAAGTTTTCCCTGTTTGATAGTTGGACGACCTGCATGCCGGATAGATTTTCTTGAAGATTTTGATTCAGTTGAGACACTGTATTTCGGATCAATCGATAGACTTTCCTGGTTGCCTGACGAAAAAAATAGGTAACGACGACAAAAAGCGGTATTGCGCCTAATAGATACAACGTTAACTCTGCGTTGATCGCGAACATNACAAAGAGCGCGATAAAGAAGGGTACGAATTGACCAATCAGTGCACCTAATCCCATGAGGAGTTCAATGAGAGCCTGAACGTCATTAGTTATCCTGGTCATTACTCGACCAATAGCTACGCGGTCGTAAAAAGAGGACGGGCGAAGTTCCATATGCGCAAAAAGGTCTTGTCGCATATCTCTCAAGGAGAATAAAACAACGCTCGCAAGCTTCACGCGATGAAAATGGTAGAGCGTGTGACAGATCAGAATAAAAATAGCGTAAATGCAGCATGCTGCACTCACTTCGGATATCCCGCCTAATTTGGAAACCCATTGGGTTAAAGCCAGTAATCCGAAATCTGGGATTAGAGCGTTAGGGGTATCCATCAGAATCCCATCAACGACTACTCTCGATAAAAGAACAGGAAGTAAGACAGCTAGTGCCGAGGCGAACAGTACGAGAACAATGCTGACAATCGCTGCTTGTTTGTGAGGTTTCACCCAGCCAGCAATTCGCTTTAGATATTGCAGATTCATCGCCTGGCCTTCGATGTCCGCCTCGAATACGGAGTGATCGCGTTTGGCCTGATCATTATTTATTGTCGCTGGGATATTCATATCGCGTCTTTGTTGCTCGACTCACTGACCAGGTTTCTTTGGGAGTACTCGAGCTCCGCATAGAATCCGCCTTGTTGCAGTAATTCTTCATGCGTACCGATCTCCTGAATCTCTCCTTTATCCAGGACTAAGATGCGATCAGCATGCCTAGCTGTAGATACCCGATGACTNACAAGAAGGGTGGTGCTGTTATTTCGAACTCGTTTCAATCCGGCGAGGATTCGTTCTTCTGTTTCGGTATCCACTGCAGAAAAGCAATCATCGAGTATGAGAATGGGCGACTCTCGTATGAGCCCCCGCGCAAGCGCGGTTCTTTGTTTTTGTCCGCCCGAGAGGGTTACACCGCGCTCGCCGAGTATGGTGTCGAGCCCCTCCGGAAAGCTTTCGACGGTGTCATCGAGAGCGGCAGCTCGAGCTATATCGAGGATTTTCGANGGGTCNCGGCTCGGATTATCNTAGGCAATGTTTTCGCCAAGGCTGTCGGCGAAAAGNAAAGGATCCTGCAAAACCATACAAACTTTTTCTCGTAGGACTGATAANGGGAATCCNTTGATNGGATGGTCATCGAGCAGTATTTGNCCTTTCGTAGGATCAAGNAGCCTGACNAATAGTCGCAAAAGNGTGCTCTTACCAGAGCCCACCCTGCCGAGTATCGCGATNGTCTCACCGGGTTTTACTTCAAAGGTTAGNTCCTNAAGGGCNNGCTTTCCTTTCCCTTCATANTCGTANGACAAGCGATTGACNGAAATTTTTCCTGAAACTTCGGGGTATTCNTTAGTGGGAGAGTCTTCTATTTCTGGTTCATGATCCAAAATTTCAAAGAGNCTGGCTGTTCCGGAGGCTCCGCGTTGCCACTGCGTCACCAGGTTACCAGCCTCTCTCACAGGCCATAAGAGCAAACCNAAATANGAAAAAAATGCAGCGAAAGTGCCGATTGTGATCTGACCCTGGTTAAGCAAAGTAGAACCNTAGCCAATAATGATTAGAGTGCCCGAAGCCGCGAGTATTGGCATGAGAGCGCTCAAAAAGGAATTTGTGATGAACAAATCGATGTTTTTATTAACAAAATCGCCGTTGACTGATTTGAAGCGTTCGATCTCTCGNTCTTCCTGGGCCATCGATTGTATTGTTCTGATTCCGTTTAGGTTTTCTTGAACGAAGGTCGAAACAGAGGCAAAGCCTTCTTGAACCATATAGCTTTGCGCGTAGATTTTTTTTGAGAAAACGAAGGCAACATAACCGATCNCTGGCAATGGTATGATGACCGCGAGAGTCAGTTCGACTGAATAAGAGAACATATAACCAATTCCCACTGCCGCAGTCATAAAAAGAATGATCGTCATTCGAATTGCACCAGCTAGAATTTCGCGGCAAAGGTTGATGTCGTTGATGGCGCGTGCCATCAGATCGCCGATTCGGTATTTGGAGAAAAACAGNAGGCTTTGTAGCTGCATATGCCTNTAAAGTCGATTGCGNAGGTCGTATGAGGCGTTTACTCCGATTCTGCGCATTCCNATTCGATAAGCGATCGTGACTACTGTTTGGACAGCGACACAGATGCAAATCATGGTCACGGGAAAGATCAANGGGTCCATTGCTTGTGAGATATCAAAGTCGGNATCTAGTTTGATCGAGGCCTGTCCAGAGGCAATNGCGTCGATACCCTTTTGTACAAACATGGGTATGGATCCTTCGATTAGTCTCGCGATGAGCATTCCTGCTACTGATAACCAGAAGGTCCAGGCGTATTGTTTTATGTAAACTATGAGTCTCACAAGAGACGTCATGACAAACCCTTAACTCTATTACGACTACTCGGCCCGAAAGAAGACAGCGGAAATACAGTCNCTTTGTTTCGATAGCTAGTNTCGANACGACTCCTGTGTTCGCTCAGCTTTCTGAAGTCACGGCNAGTACTNCTGCAACCGCGAGTTTCCACTGTAATCAACACCTCCCNAGGCTGACATAGCATAACGAGGGCTTTTGCTTTTGCAAGTTAGGCCCCCTTGGTCCTGGATTTTTNAACTGGTCTTTGACGGCTAGGGCGAAAACGGGGTTTTGTTCATGTANAGACTTTCGATTTTGTCGACGATNGGNCCNTCANCCAAAGAGGCTGTGCGGGCTTCTTTCCATTCNGGGTCAGATATGAAGCTCNTCCAGGACTGTTTTGCGCTANCCCGGCTTTCGTGGGCAACGATGTAGATCAAGGTATTGTCCTGATCCTCGGATACCCAATAGCCGACATTTCGGATTCCGTGTTTTTCAAATAGAGACATGGTGTGATTTTCGAATCGGTTTAAGACGCTCTCCAGTTTGCCTTCGTGGCTGGTATAGGTCCTAAGTTCGTAAATTTCTGCGAAGGAGTTTGGAANNAAAAAAGCGGCCATGGTCAGGAGTACGATAAGAGAGAGTTTAGTCTTNTTCATTNCAGGTTCCGCCTTAACTTTTTAGTCATCATTAAAAAGAGAAGTCAGTATACTTCGCTTGTGATGTCAAAGGCTGAAAAAAACAAAACTAAGTCGATATTGAGTTACCGGAAATTCTGGGCGCACCGGTTGACTCCTGCCCCGTTCCTACCTATGTCGCTAGAAGAGATGGACCTTCTTGGATGGGATAGCTGCGACATCATCATCGTTACGGGGGACGCTTACGTTGACCACGCCAGTTTTGGAATGGCGATCGTCGGACGATTTTTGGAATCCCAGGGATTTCGGGTAGGAATTATCGCGCAACCAGACTGGTCCAAGTTAGATGACTTTAAAAAGCTGGGTCGTCCAAATTTATTTTTTGGTGTGACAGGCGGCAACATGGACTCCATGGTCAACCGGTACACGGCAGATCGCAAAAGAAGATCGGATGACGCGTATACCCCGGGTGGTGTTGGCGGTAAAAGGCCCGATAGAAGTGTCATTGTTTACTGCAACAAGCTAAGGGAAAGCTTTAAGCAGGTGCCAATAATTATAGGGGGCATAGAGGCAAGCTTGAGGCGTATTGCGCACTTTGATTACTGGTCTGAAAAAGTTCGAAAAAGCATCTTGTTTGACTCAAAAGCAGATATGCTGGTGTTTGGCAATGCCGAACGACAAATAGCTGAGATTGCTCATCGCATGGCATCNGGCGAGTCNTTNNGTGAAATGAGTGACATTCGGGGGACAGCGATTAAGGTTAAGTGCGCACCACCCGATTGGATCGAAGTTGATTCCACTCACATCGACAAGCCGGGGCGTCTGAACGCGCCAGAAAACCCATATGCGATGGGTCCCGAAACGAATGAAACCGCCNCTAGNGAAAATGCTTTGGAGAATGTCCAGGTGGTGCGTTTTNTTCGAGATCTTCCTTCGAAGGATCGGGATAGATCGTATATCAGACTCCCAAGTTTCGANACGGTTGAGAAAGACCCTGTCTACTATGCTCACGCCTCGAGAATCCTGCACGTCGAATCCAACCCAGGTAATGCGCGACCTCTGGTTCAGCGCCATGGAGANATGGAGCTTTGGGTTAANCCGCCGCCCCATCCATTGGAAACAAAAGAATTGGANGCNGTCTACGAATTGCCTTATGCCCGGATGCCTCATCCNGAGTATGGCGATCAAAAGATTCCTGCNTATGAGATGATCAGGTTTTCAGTCTCTATCCAGCGAGGTTGTTTCGGAGGTTGCACATTTTGTTCAATCACNGAACACGAGGGNCGGATCATACAGAATCGCTCAGAGGCCTCGATNATAAGAGAAGTCGAAGAAATTCGAGATANTGTCCCCGGATTCACNGGTGTAATCTCCGATCTTGGTGGCCCTACAGCGAACATGTATCGTTTGGCTTGTAAATCCAAAGCAATCGAGAGCGCATGTAGAAANCCGTCCTGCGTTTATCCTGGGATTTGTCCCAACCTGAAAACCGACCACAAGCCGTTGATTGATCTCTACCAAAAAACCCGAGCCTTGCCCGGTATTAAGAAAATTCTGATTGCATCGGGCATTCGCTACGATCTTGCTGTTGAATCGCCCGAATATGTAAANGAGTTAACCTCGCACCACGTTGGCGGGTATCTCAAGATTGCTCCAGAAGCACTCAGCGAGGGACCGCTCTCAAAGATGATGAAACCCGGGATGGGNTCGTATTACCGATTCAAAGAGATGTTTGATCGCTTTTCTAAAGAGGCCGGCAAGGAGCAATATCTGATTCCTTATTTTATTGCTGCNCATCCAGGCACCACCGATGNAGATATGCTGGAGCTGGCNTTATGGCTAAAACAGAATGGTTNTAGGGCCGATCAGGTTCAGGCCTTTTTGCCCGGACCAATGGCAACTGCAACGGCTATGTATTACAGCGGCTTGAACCCCTTAAAGCGAATAAGTGAAGACTCAGAGAGTGTTTTTATTCCCAGAGGAATGAAACAGAGACGATTGCATAAGGCTTTTTTGAGATACCATGACCCCGAGAACTGGCCTGTCTTACGAGACGCGCTTAAAAACATGGGTAGAGGAGATCTAATTGGCCCTGGCAAAAGTCGGTTAGTGCCTGCAGAACCAGAGGGCCGAAGCTTTGGCGCTAGGAGAAAAAATCGCAGGGGTGAGTTTAGAACGCAACACACCCGGAAATGATTGTGGTTCTCTAGCGTTGATATGCTTGTTGGAAATACATTTTGCTGGTTTACGAGCACTTGGCGAATGTGCAGAATAAGAATCGTTTGTTCGATCTTAGTGATGGGGGTGTTTTTATGATGAGGAATCTGTTTTTTATAGTTATTGGACTGTTTTGTTCAGGCACATTGTGGGCGGAGATCGCCAGGACTGCGTCTGGCAAACCCGATCTTTCAGGATTCTACAACACCAATATGCTTATCCCTTTGCAGCGACCCTCGGATTATGGTGAAGAAAAGTATATGTCCGAGGAACAATCAAAAAATACTCTTGGTTTCTTATCTAACTTTCTAGCAAGCTCTGATGAAAAGAGCGATCCAAATAGGGGAGCTCCTGCTAAAGGAGGCGATGGAAACAATACCGCAGGGGCGGGTGGCGTGGGTGGCTACAACGCGTTTTATATCGATCCTGGTACTGAAGTGCACGCCATTGATGGGAAAATTCGCAATTCAATCATCTACGAGCCGGCTGATGGAAGGCAGCCATTGCCAACGCCAAGTGGCGCAATGAAAATGCTCAAAGTCTACGCGTCTTTTATGCATGATAACGACGGCACAGCATCGTGGCTTTCAAGCAGAGGAGACGGACCGTTTGATGGTCCTGAGACCCTGGCTCTGTCTGAGCGTTGTCTACTTGGTTTTGACGGAGCCGCGCCAGCGCTGCCGAGTCTTTATAATAACTATAAGAGAATCATCCAAACTGAAGATCATGTGATGATTCTTTTCGAAATGGTCCACGATGCTCGAATAATTAAAATGAATGGCGAGCATAACGATGAGTCGATACGAGACTGGCAAGGTGACTCCGTAGGCCGTTGGGAAGGTGACACGCTAGTAGTAAATACAAAAAATTTCACAGAGTATAATGGACTCCCGGGAGCCGATCGTAATTTAGAACTAACAGAGCGATTTACGCTGAGAGAAGATGGGGACATCCTATATGACTTTACTGTCGACGATCCCACCGCTTGGATGGACTCTTGGAGTGGTGATTATCTTTGGAAAGCGACTGACGGAAAGGTCTATGAGTACGCATGTCACGAAGGCAATTACTCGATGGGTAACATACTTCGAGGCGCCAGGATTTTGGAGGAGGAATATAAGGGCATGAGACCGGACGCCAATGAGGAGTGGTATCAGGCGCTCCAGGCGAGGTAGCCACGAGCTCTGAGCGAAAAGAGGGCATCGTTATCGTGAAGGAGGAAAGATGATTAGTCGATTTTTTGTGTTAGTGCTTCTTTTTGGGGGCATCTACCCGACATTGGGGTTGAGTAATTCTCAGGATAAGAAAGTCGATTTGTCCGGATTTTATGACAGCGGTACGTTGACACCACTTTCCAGGCCCCAGCAATTCGGGGACAAGCAATTCATGACACGGCAAGAGGCTGACGAGATAACACNAAATATGCGTGGCNTGTTNGCNACGAGNAANAGTAAAAGTGATCCTAATCGTAGCGCTCCTAAATTNGGNGGNGATGGTAANNANAGTCTNGGTGCTGGTGGGGTCGGNGGTTATAACGCNTTTTGGGTTGACCCNGGNAGCGACGTNTACGAGATNGATGGAAAAATCAGNACNTCGATTATTTATNATCCTCCGAACGGNCGACAGCCACCAATGACNNCNAAAGGTAGNNANAAANTGGCGCGGAATTTTGCNTCCTTTGCCTANAACAACGANGGNACNGCATCATGGNTNTCGNAGCAGGGCCCNGGTCCTTTTGATGGGCCTGAAACNNTGGCGNTAGCAGAGCGNTGTCTCTTGGGATTTAGNGCNGGCCCTCCNAGCCTTCCGGGCCTTTATAATAATTTCAAACGGATTATTCAGACNGATGATCACGTCATGATCCTACTAGAGATGGTCCATGATGCNCGNGTCATTAAACTTAACGCCGAGCATTCTTCATCAGCTAATCGCCAGTGGTTAGGTGATTCCGTTGGGCGCTGGGAAGGAGATACCCTTGTCGTGGAGACGATTAACTTTAAAACCAGCACCGGACTGTACGGTGGGGATGANAATCTTCACCTTATGGAGTGGTTCAGTTTGTTGGAAGATGGCAACCTGCTATATCGATTTACCGTCGATGACCCAACAATTTGGACCGAGTCCTGGAGTGGTGANTACGTTTGGAAGAAGAGCTCAGGGAAAGTATATGAATACGCTTGCCACGAAGGTAATTACGCCATGGGCAATATACTGAGGGGCGCAAGAATTTTAGAAGGTGAGTACACCGGTCCCATCGCGGCTCAAGCAGAAGAGTAAGGAGCCCTTCATTTTTTGACCGGATGTTCAGCAATGACCTCTTCGTTGGGCTCCGTACCCCAGCCCGGTCTATCTGGAATCACTAATTCTCCATTTTCGATTTCCGGTGGGTGCGTTACGAGGTCATCTTTCCATGCCACATCGTCTATGTCGATTTCCATGATCCTGAAATTAGGGATNGCTGCGCAGAAGTGAGCACTCATCATNGTGCATAAATGACCATAGAAGTTGTGGGGCGCTACGTTCACTTCATGGGCGTCNGCCATTGCNGCAANCTTGTATGACTGCCAGGCTCCATTCCACGGTATATCGATGATAGCGACGTCCANCGACTTNGCTTCGAAATACCTNCGAAAATCTCGATGGCCATATAGTGACTCGCACGACGCTATTGTTTCGTTGCTTTGTTGTCTAATGTANGCCAGAGCTTCTGGATTAAAGACATCGAGTTCNTACCAGAATAAGTCAAATTCNNTCAGNGCTCTGATTACNCNCAGATAGCCCTCGGTTTTAAAGTTGAAATTCATGTCGAGCANNATGTCGACATCCTCTCCCGCGCCCTGACGAAGGGCCGACATCTGCTTTTCCAGATCTTTCAGTAGAGATCGATCTGCGTTCAGCTCAGGTGCTCCGGGCACATTTGCCCGGTTTGCGAATCCGGGNCTATGCACGTAGCTGTTCGTGCCGAATCGGTACATGTTGCATTTGAGTGCTTTGAACCCGGCATCTTTTACCTCACGGCCAAGACCGATGAGATCTTCCACCGATTTCAAGACGGGCTTGCGTAAAAACTTGGACGTGAATTCGTTCATGCGATAGGTCCCGCAGTGAGACCAGTATAAAGGCAGTCGATCTCTTAATTTCCCTCCAAAGAGTTCGTAACAGGGCACTCCAAGGGCCTTACCTTTGATATCGAGTAGTGCATTTTCTATCGCCGCTAACGCCTGAGAGTTAATGCCACCAGGTGCTTGTCTTGTCATCGCATACAGATGCGTAAAGGCGGTTTCGTGNCTCAGCGCACTGGTGCCGATGATGGTTGGCGCCAGCTGTTCTATGACTGCCGAAACACCCTTGCTTCCATAGGACTCGTTGTACTCGCTATATCCTGTGATGCCTTCACTCGTGGATATTTTCAAAAACGAAAAGTTTCGCCAACCGGCGTCGCAGTGAAGCGATTCTATATTTGTGATTAGCAAGGCNGNAGCTTCCAGTTTCAATAATCAGAGGTGATGTAACATAAAAATCCGAGGCTGTCAGCCAATGCAGGATTAAAGATAAAAAGTCGTTTGAACATAAGGGTGATTGATGGTTATCTATTGATGAGGGATACAAAGGGGAGGCCAGATGAATCCTCGTACACCAGTTGTCGTGGGTGTTGGACAAGTTTTAAATCGTTCTAAAGATCTAGATGATGCTATAGAACCTATCCAGATGATGCTGAAGGCCCTGTACAGGGCCGAAGAGGATTCTGGAGCAAGATTATTGGACCAGGTTGGGTCTGTCCGGGTGATTCGAGGAGTCTGGGACTACGGTAACCCTGCCGGTTTCATTGCAGAAAGAATCGCCAGTCCCAATCCAGAAACCATGGGCACTCTGTTTGGAGGTAACCAGGTTCAGGCAGTGCTGAATCGTTCGTGTTTGGACATCCTGTCGGGAGACCATGATTTGATTGTCTTGACCGGAGCTGAAAATGGTAGCAGCAGCAATCGAGCAAGGAAGCAAGGCATACAACTACGCTCGACGAGTATCTCTGGGTCGCCTGATGAAATAGTTGGATCGCAGAAGCCGGAGCACCATGAATTTGAGGTTGCGAAAGGGATAAAACAAGCGATACAGGTTTATCCCATGTATGAAAATGCCATCCGCTATGCTCGGGGTGAAACACTGGATGAGCATTTGGTTAGAGTTTCAGAGCTATGGTCCAGGTTCAACGAAGCAGGCCTAGAAAACCCCAATGCCTGGATACAGACACGCCATTCTGCTGAGGAGATAAGAACCCCGAGTTCCTCTAATCGGGCGGTGAGCTATCCTTACACCAAAATGATGAACGCTAACATGGTTGTGGATATGGGAGCNGCTTTGATTCTGTGTTCGNTCGAAAAAGCCAAACAATTAGGTATNGAAGAGGGGAAGTGGGTTTACCCNTANGCTGGCGTCCAGGGCTATGATCATTTTTCTGCCTCNGTNAGGGACAATTTTGTCGAGTCGCCGGGCGTGCGTATTACGGGCCGCAGAGTGATGGATTTGGCTTGTACGACCGCAGAAGAGTTAGAGTACGTCGACCTTTATAGTTGTTTCCCCTCAGCNGTTCAGGTAGCTGCGAAGGAGTTGGGTCTTTCGGANGATCGTCCTTTGACAGTGACGGGCGGTTTGACCTTTGGAGGAGGNCCTCTTAACAATTACGTGATGCATTCAGTCGCTCGTACAGTCGAATTGTTGAGAGCGAACCCAGGAAAGAAGGGCCTGGTTACTGCCAACGGAGGGAATCTTTATAAGCACGTGCACTGTATCTATGGTTCTGAGCCTCCTTCACAGGATTTCCAATTTGAGAACGTGCAACAAGAGATTGATGCGCTCCCTGCNAGAAAGTGTTTGGCTCACTATGAGGGTAAGGTTGAGATCGAATCTTATTCGGTCATGTATGGTGGGGAGAATCCAACGGTNGCTCACTGNGCTTGNCTGACACAAGAAGGAGATCGTGTTTGGGCGAACAATCAGGATATCGATGTGATGCTCGCTATGACNCAGGAAGANTTTTGCGGTCGATCGGCGATTATTTCGTCCGACGGGTCAGTTAATTCGTTCTCTTAGAGTTTTTGGATGANCAGTAACTAGAAGTAGCTAACAACTATAAACAAAGGACAAGCAATGGGGATAGAGATAAGGCCTGCAGCTAGCGATGAAATGGACCAGTTCGGTTTAATGGGCGCTTACTCTTATGGCGGATCATTTGGTGATGGGCCAGATAATATTACTTCTTCCTCTAATAGACCTGAGTGGACCTTATGCGCTTTCGATGGATCGACAATGGCTACGGCATTCAGTGCATTCCCATTTACGATGAGAGCTAACGGAAAGGCCATGTCNTANGCTGGGATTTCTGGGGTCGGAACNAGGCCTGAATACAGGCGCCAAGGGCTGTTGAGAAGGATAATGACCCAAGCTTTTTCTGACATGCGCGATCGNCAGCAGTCAGTTGCTGGCCTTTGGGCCTCTCAAGCAGCAATTTACCAGCGTTACGGATTTTCCATCAATAATTTCAAAAGAAAGTATCAGGTTGATTCGGTGAATGTGCGTTTTAATGAAACCGACACTGAATTGCTTAAGGTTAGTCGTCATCTGCCGGGAGAGGTGATGGATTTGGTAAAGGGCTTGTATCGAGAGTTTGTTCTGGATCGTATGAGTTATCTGCATCGTTCGACGGCGCTTTGGATGAACAATGTGTTTGAAGAAGGCGAAGATGGTCCTGTTTATGTCGCCGTTGCCTATGATTCAGATGAACCGAAGGCATACGTTGCTTATACGCTAAGGGCTGGCAAAGTGAACGACAGGGCGCGCCCTCAAGAAATAAAAATACTGGATTTCGCATGGCTGACGAGCCAGGCCTATCGTTCAATTTGGCAATACTTGGGCCTTCACGATCTCGTCGGACGCATCACCTGGGAAACTGCCCCAATCGACGACCCGGCCTACGAAATGTTCCAGGAACCTCGCCTTCTGCATACAGAAGATCAAGAGGGCGCCTGGTTCAGAGTGATTGATGTTCCGGCCGCTCTAGAAAATCGGGGGTATTCCGAAGAGGGGGAGATTGTCGTAGAGGTCTTTGGCGATGACATCGCTGATTGGAATAACGGCAAATGGAAATTAGAGGTCAGTCAAGGAGAAGCAGTTGTCCAATCGACCAAGGAGAGCCCTGACTTAAAGATAGGAATCAAGTCGCTGGGTTCATTATTTACTGGAATGCGAAGGGCGAGAGAGCTAGCGGCTTGGGGTCTAATCGAGGGAAACAGAAATTCTATATCAGTAGCTGATAATCTCTTCGTGACTCATCACGCCCCGCACTGTCCGGATCATTATTAAGAGTGTGATCACGTGGTTTCTTTGTTTAGCTAAATTTGTTTTATAAATTATGAAGTGGTTTTTGCTGATTTTAGGTTTGTTGATTTCTCAGGTTGGAATTTCCCAACCCGATTATCAGCACGGGTATGCGTTTTTAGCGAAACAAAAATATGACCGAGGGTTTGAGCATTTTGACTATGTAAATCCGGAAGCGCCCAAGGGGGGAACCCTCAGGATTCCAGACATGGGCGCTTGGGATAGTTTTAATCCCATTCCGCTGAGAGGTCGTGTGGTGAGCGGAGTAGATATCTGGTCACCTGTTGATAATTTCATTTATGACTCGCTTTTAGCGGGCTCGCTGGATGAACCCGCTTCTTTTTATGCGAAATTGGCTCAAGGTGTTCGAGTTGCTGAAGATGGCACCTATGTAGATTTTATGATTCGAAGAAANGCTCGTTGGCATGATGGCAAAGCGATTACCGTTGAAGACGTNTTATTTACCTTTGATGTTTACATGACGAAAGCCAATCCTTCTATTCGCACGCCTTTGGAAATCATCGACCGTTTGGAGGTTCTTGGTGAGGATCAAATACGATTCTGGATTAGCAAAGAATCGGTTGGCGATCCAATTGTCCCAATAAGAATTGGCGTTCTGGCNATCNTACCGAAACANTATTGGGCAGANAAAGATATTACTCTGACAACGATGATTCCTCCTTTGGGGTCAGGCCCTTATAAGATTGGCGATTTTGATCCTGGCCGGTGGGTTGAATATGAGCGGGTTCCAGATTATTGGGGCTCTGAGTTACCTGTGAATCGGGGTAAGAATAATTTCGATATTGTGAAGTTTGACTATTTTCGTGATGACCAAGTGCGAACTGAATCTGTGAAGGGGCACGTTGTCGATATTCTGGAAGAGAATCTGCCCCGACGGTGGGCCACAACCTATGATTTTCCTGCGATAAAACAGGGGCTGTTCAAGGCTGAAACCTCCCAGCTACTGAATCCTGCCGGTTTGTGGTGGCCGATGTTTTTCAATTTAGATCAACCTCGTTTTCAAGACATACGGGTGAGAGAGGCTCTTTGGCTGTGTGCGGATTTTGTTTGGTACAACAGGCGAGATTACGATTTTTGGGATACAGCGACCAGCTTCTTTCATGGTTCGGAACTGGCTCAGAGAGGTTTACCTAGCGAGCAAGAACTGAAACTGCTTGAACCGATTCGAGAGCTTGTGCCGNCNAGGGTGTTTACGGAAGAGTACAAACCACAGCCCTATGGAGGNACAGGCTGGCACCGGGACAAGCTGGTTAAAGCGGCTCAGCTTTTAAAAGAGGCGGGTTGGCAGGTTGAGGATGGNGANCTGATACATGAAAAAACTCGCGAAAAGTTCAATGTGAGGTTGCTCGCNGTTTCACCGGCNCTCGGTGGCGGGTTTATACCGTTCACNCGGGTTATTAAACGTTTGGGTATTACTTCCTCTATAAAATCGCCTGAGATTTCAAACTGGCTATACCGTATGCGCTCTGGCGACTTTGATATAGGNGCGATCTGGTTTCTGCCNTCNATGACGCCNACTCGNGATGTGACGAACATGTTCTCTTCTGCGACTGCCGATCAAGAATACAGTTCTAATTACCCTAATATGCGCGATCCAGCGGTAGATCATTTGATCAACGCAATGTACGCCNCACGCACTTGGGAAGAGTTCGTGGCTGCCACGCGCGCACTGGACNGAGTGTTACTTTGGAATTTCTATTTTATTCCAGGCATGTCCAAGGTGGATTTTGCATTTGGTTGGTGGGATAAGTTTGGTATTCCGGATCATGGTAAGTTGAATCATCCCTGGGCATCGAAACGGATCTGGTGGTGGGATGAAAAAAAAGCCGCCGCGATAGACGAATTTCACGGTATTAGATAATGGGCCGTTACATCATCAAGCGCCTCTTGTTGATAGTGCCCACGCTCATAGGGATAGTCTCCATTAACTTTCTTTTGGTCCAGCTGGCTCCCGGAGGGCCTGTCGACCAGGCGATCGCGCAGGTGACTGGGCTAGCGACTTCTTCAACCATGGCCGTATCCTCTGGTGGTGCTTTGGGTCCTCCGGCGGATGCCGGTTACTCAGCGAGCTCTGGACTGGATCCCGAAATAATCAAGGAGATAGAGAAACAATTTGGGTTTGATAAGCCTCCGCTAGAACGTTTTCTTCTAATGATGAAGAATTATCTGCGGTTCGATTTTGGAAATAGCTATTTTCAGGATCGACCGGTTGTTGAGATTGTATTGGAGCGACTGCCCGTAACGATATCTTTGGGGTTATGGACCATTTTGATTGTTTATATCGTCTCAATTCCCCTTGGAGTTCGAAAAGCGCTTTCGGATGGNCAGAAATTTGATATTTGGTCCAGTGGTTTGATTTTTTTTGCAAACGCAGTGCCAGCCTTTTTGTTTGCCATTATTTTGCTGGTTGGTTTTGCGGGAGGGTCCTACTTGAATTGGTTTCCGATGAGA
The DNA here is from genome assembly GCA_002727775.1 of Gammaproteobacteria bacterium. Taxonomy (GTDB): domain Bacteria; phylum Pseudomonadota; class Gammaproteobacteria; order Pseudomonadales; family Azotimanducaceae; genus UBA4421. The sequence continues at coordinate 13,461 of PBUF01000044.1, read as the reverse complement.
GGCTTATCTTCAGAGGGTGCTGATCAACTGGGCTTTTTCAGTTACACGCTTGATTATCTGTGGCACCTAGTGTTGCCTGTCACGGCGTTGACGTTGGGCGGGTTTGCGACGCTGACCATGTTGACTAAAAACAGTTTTCTAGAGGAATTGAGTAAACAATTTGTTCTGACTGCGCGAGCTAAGGGGCTGGCTGAGGCGAGAGTCTTGTATGGGCATGTTTTTAGAAACGCAATGTTAATTGTAATAGCTGGATTTCCTGGGGCTTTCATAGCGGTTTTGTATACCGGCTCGATGCTAATTGAGGTTATTTTTTCTCTCGAGGGAATGGGTCTGTTGGGATACGACGCGATAATAAAGAGGGATTACCCAGTNTTGTTCGCGACGCTTTACGTTTTTACTTTAGTTGGTTTGTTGATGCAGCTGATTGGCGATTTGATATACGTGCTAGTTGATCCGAGAATTGATTTCGAGACGCGATGATGATGAGCCCGATTAACCAGAGACGTATAGAGAATTTTAAGGCGAATCGGAGAGGCTACTGGTCTCTTTGGATATTTCTTGTTCTTTTTATTGTCTCCATGTTTTCCGAGTTTATTGCCAACGACAAGCCTATTGTTTTTACAAAGGATGGCGAATTATTCCTTCCAGTCTTTGTGACCTATACTGAAAAGGATTTGGGCGGTGTATTAGATACGGAAGCCGCTTACAAAGACTCATATGTACGTGGACTCTATGAGCCATACGGTTGGGCTATTTGGCCACCGATTCCTTTTTCATATGACACGATTCATTGGGAATTGGACGTCGCGCCAACCCCGCCCGACAGCACACATTTGTTGGGAACACAGGGGTGGGGGAGTGATGTGCTCGCAAGATTGCTCTATGGATTTCGTTTATCTGTTCTTTTTGGTCTTTCTCTAACCTTAGTNAGTACTCTGATAGGCGTCACAGTAGGTGCATTACAAGGGTTTTTTGGCGGAGCNGTCGACCTGTTNGGTCAGCGCGTAGTCGAGATTTGGTCTGGGCTTCCAGTGCTNTTCATTCTGATTATCCTTGCGAGNATGTTCGAGCCCAATGTNTTTTTGTTGCTCGTGATATTGGCNTGTTTTAACTGGATGGTCATGGTCGGTTTGGTGCGGGCCGAATTTTTGCGCGCCAGAAACTTTGANTTTGTCAGNGCGGCTAGAGCGCTGGGTGTAAATGATTTNACNATTATGTTTCGTCATGTTCTGCCCAATGCCCTTGTAGCGACCTTGACGTTCTTTCCTTTNCTGTTGAATGGGTCCGTAACCATGCTGACCGCACTGGATTTTTTGGGNTTTGGGTTGCCTCTNGATTCNCCATCTNTAGGAAGANTNNTATCTGANGCAAAATCTAATCTGCANGCGCCATGGCTNGGTATNAGTGTNGTGGTTACTTTGGCAACNATGCTGACCCTGCTNATTTTNGTAGGAGANGCTGTNCGAGATGCTCTAGACCCTAGAAGAACCCTGATGCAANNAAGTTAANAGGCNNTGCATGGATAAGNTTCTTGAAATAGGTCATTTTTCCGCGGGGTTTTGCGGTCGGTTATTTGCTCAAAATGGGGCGGACGTTGTTNGCGTTAAACAAGATCCTCTGCCTTCGTGGGTTACCAGCGAGGCGATGGATCTGTATCTACACAGTGATAAAAAAATGGTTGACTGCCAGGATCGTGATCGAATCAGGGAGTTGGCGAGTAAAGCAGACCTNTTNGTGTTTGAGGGAACNTCGGCCNATTNNGTTGAGAGCTGGGGAATTGACCAATGGGATGTGCCTTTAAAGTCGATTATTACACCCTTTGGTTTGACTGGCCCNAAGAAAAACTGGAGGTCGAGTTCAAACGTCCTACTAGCGATGGGGGGATATACGAATTGTTCGGGAGACCCTGATAAAGCACCTTTGTCCATACCCGGACATTACGTGGAATTCCAAGCTGGCCAATTCGCATACATCGCTGCCAATGCAGCAAGTTTTGCGGAGGANTCNGCGACTATNGACGTGAGTATGCTGGAGTGTGTCATGGCACTAAGCCAGTTCACNACGGTCCAATGGTCTTGCGCGGATCANATTCGTTCTCGCCATGGAAATGATTTTTGGTGGGTTGTGCCTACAAACATGTTNNCCTGTAAAGANGGTTGGGTGTTTATAAACATAACNCCCAACTTTTGGGATGCGTGCGTTGCTTTTCTCCAACTCCCNGAGCTGATTATTGATTCCAGATTTGAGACGAACGCATCACGTATGNCTAATCGCGATGAGCTACATCANATTATTCAGGAGGCCATNGCAAATGTAGATAAGGAAGAGCTTAGGTCNCGAGCGACCGAGTGCCGGATTCCCTTAGGAGTGGTGATGACCTTCGAAGAAGTGTTGGAGGATCCACACCTGCTTGCCCGAGACTTTTGGCAGGAGCCCATTGGCAAACAAGGGTTACGAATGCCCGATATACCTTTCCGCTTTGACGAAATAAAACGCAATCCACCAAGCGTCGCGCAGTTAGTGGATGTTGATGAGGTCTGGAATGGCTAGAGGACCACTATCCAATATTCGTATACTGGATTTGAGTCATGTCTGGGCTGGACCCCTCTGTACCCGCATTCTCTCTGATTTAGGCGCTGACGTGATTAAAATAGAAAGATCCTATGCTCGTGGTCTCAGGGAGCCTGTAGGCGATCCGATAGGTGGCTGGATTGGTAAAGACCCTGGGAAAGACCCTTGGAACCGAAATGCGGCCTTCGTCAAACTCGCTAGAAACAGCCGCAGTGTTTGCGTAGATCTGAAACATAAAAAAGGCCGAGAAATATTTTTGGAGTTAGTCGGCCATGCAGATGTCGTTATCGAAAATTTTAGTGCGAGCACCATGTCTAACCTAAATCTTGATTATGAGACTTTGGTCGAAGCGAATCCAAATATCATATATCTAACTATGCCGGGCTTTGGTAAGACTGGTCCTTACAAGGACTGGGTTGCTTTTGGTCCTATCATAGAACCCATGAGCGGACTGACAGCTGCGATGGGGTATTCTTTGGAAGAACCAAGAAATTCAGGTGTGGCCTTGGTCGACCCAACGTCGGCCACAAGCGCCGCCGCGGCTATTGTTACGGCAATCCGAAGTAGGAAAAAGAAGGTAGGTGGCAGTACTCAAATTGAAATGAGTCTTCATGAGGCTGGCGTTTCATTTAATGGGCCTTGGCTGATCGACAGTCAGCTGGGAGCGCCTTCTCCTGTATTGAATAATGGACATCCTAATATGTGTCCTCACGGTGTGTATCCTTGTAAGGGAGAAGATGAATGGTTGGCTCTGGCATGCGAGGACCAAAAAGATTGGGAAATTTTGACGAAGATAGACCATAGTTTAGATCCAAGTTGGACCATAAAAGAACGCCAGGAATGCTCCGACTCAATTAATTTGAGTATCACCGCTTGGTGCGAAACCAGGACTAAAGAGAGTGCGGCTGAAGAGCTCCAGAATATGGGAATTGCAGCAGGCCCAGTAAATACGGTACCGGATATGTTCAAGGATCCTCACGTAGAGGAGAGGAAGTTCTTTGTGCCCTTTGAGAGGGCCGAGACGCCGATGCCAGGCAACCCGATTAAGATGGAGGGTATTGATTCTTCTGATTGGACTCGTTGTCCCGATCTGGGAGAGCATAATTTTGAATTATTAGAAGACTGGCTTGGTTATACCCCAGATGAATTGAAGCAGTTCCTAGAAGAGGGTGTCATCGCTGACAGGCCGCCAAGTTAAATTAGGAGAATTGTATGCTTGATGATATTTCACCAGTAGAGGCNGGNCTGTCTGAAAAGAGGCTNGNCAGAGTTTCTGANTGGCTTTTAGATCAGACAAAAAAGGANCGCCTNGCGGGATGTAGTGTTCTGGTAGGCCGAAGAGGTGGCGTGGCGTACTTTGACTGCACGGGAATGGCAGACAAAGAGCTCGGNAAGTCATTTCAAAGAGANNCGATAGTCCGAATATTTTCCATGACTAANCCGGTAACGACTGTTGCGGCGATGATGCTTTACGAGCGAGGCGCATTCCAATTGGATGATCGAGTGAGTAAGTATCTTCCTGAATTTGCCGAAACCCCGGTCTGGAAAGGAGGCAATATCGAAAATACGGAAGCGCAAAGCACGCCGATGCTTGTGCGCCACCTGATGACTCATACATCAGGTTTAACTTATGGGTTCATGCAGAGTAATGCTGTCGACGAGAGTTACCGTAAAGAACGGATCGAGTTTCAAGGAGATCATGAGACGCTTGAAGAAGCTGTCAAACGACTGGCTCGAGTTCCTTTGATTTGCCAGCCAGGTTCTCAGTGGAATTACAGNGTCTCAACTGACGTGTTGGGCCGATTGGTTGAAGTTTGGTCTGGATTGACNCTCGAAGAGTTCATGAAAAAAGAGATTTTTGATCCTTTGCAGATGGCTGATACAGGATTCAGTGTCCAGAAAAAAAATATTGAGCGGTTTTCCGCTCTGTATAGTCCACNGCATGGTGGCGGCGGGATGAGCTCTATTGGCTCGACGTCCGATGAAAATTCTCCAGAGAGAAAGGGTCTCAAATTAGAAGAAAGTTATTCGGAGAGTCGCTACTTGAAACCAGCTCGAATGTTCTCTGGGGGCGGCGGTCTAGTTTCTTCAATCGACGATTATAGTAACTTCTGCCAAATGCTTATGAATGGGGGAGAGTTAAAAGGCCAACGGTTGTTAGGTCGTAAAACTGTGGAACATATGCGTTTGAATCATCTTCCAGAAAATAGAGACATGGCNGCAATGGGACAACCGGTTTGGAGTGAGACTAGCTANGANGGTATCGGTTTTGGANTGGGATTTGCGGTTGTTTTGGATCCTGCTAAGGCGAGTATCGTTGCGTCNGTCGGTGAGCATCATTGGGGTGGAGCTGCGAGTACTTTTTTTTGGTTGGACCCNGTNGAAGACCTCTTTGTTGTTTTTTTTACTCAGTTGATACCGTCCTCAACCTATCCGATTAGAAGGGAGCTTAGAACNCGGGTTTATCAGACATTGGTGGAATAGTTAAGAAAAGACCGGAGAAATAATATGGATTTAGAGACTTACAAAGGGCATGGATTACATCTCGTATTTAATGATGAGTACCCAAACAAAACGGTTAACGGGAGAACTAATTCAGAAATTCTCGATGCGCTGAATACCTCTGGAGATGTCCACTACCATCCTTGTCCAGAGGCTTACCCAGGTGAGGAAGTGCCAACAGGGGATGTTCAACGATACAAAAAGTGGTCGAAGAGCGCTATTTACCCNGGCACTGAGCGTACTGTTTCTATCTATGTGCCAAATCTGGAAGATTCAGGCTATTCCGATGAATATAAATTGATNGTGTTTCAAGATGGNGACGGTTACTTGAATAGAGAAGGCCCCATCAGAGCAACGAAAGTACTTGATACGTTGATTCACAATCGAGAAATTGGCCCTACGATTGGATTGTTCGTCAATCCAGGGGTACCTGTAGGTGCTTTGGCGGGCGCCGATGATCGGCAGATCTTGGGCCAAAGAAGCATAGAGTACGATACCTGCAACGGACAATACTCAAGGTTCCTTGTCGACGAGGTTATNCCTTTTATGGAGTCAGAAACTGGACTGCCAGTATCTGAAAACCCGAAAGACAGAATAATTTGTGGCATTTCGAGCGGTGGAATTTGTGCGTTCAATGCGGCGTGGCACGAACCTGATTGTTTTGGCAACGTAATAAGTCATTGCGGTTCTTTTACCAATATCCGTGGTGGTAATCAGTTTCAGTATCTTGTCCGAAGTACAGAACGAAAGGACCTCAAGGTNTTTTTGCAAAGTGGCGAAATGGACGCCGATATCATCCTGGGCAGNTGGCCTCTGGCGAACCAGACACTTGCTTCCGCNCTTGAGTATGCGGGCTACGATTTTCGATTTGAGTTTGGNACGGGCGGTCACAACCTAAGACACGGAGGTTCATTATTCGCGGAGACATTGAGATGGTTGTGGGGTTAAAGTTTCGAGTATGTCATTAACGCCTAGTGTGAAAGAAAGAAACGATAATGTTGCGTGACCGTTTAGGCGCAAGAAACTCTATATAAACAATGTCTATTGCTCAATTTTGTTTTTCTCTTCCGGTAATCTGGAGTCCGACTAATTCTCGATATTGATTTGGATTGATCCCGAGCTCCTCAGAAAATACCTCTTCGCTATGCTCTCCAAAACAAGGAGCAGGCTTGTGTCTCGTCTTTCGNGTGAAAGAGAGTCGCCAGGGCATAGTTGGAAGTAGGTGAGACCCCGCTTCAGCATGATNAATTTCTTGCATGAACCTTCGACTGGTGAATTGAGGATTCGGATGTCGATAAATCTCGAGNAAGTCCNNGTTGATTGCGGCNTGCACACCNGCCGCCTGTAGTNTGTTNAATTCAGACGAATGGAATTCGGAGCTAAAGCCTGACTGAAGTAATTGATTTAATTCGGACTCGTTCGCTTTTCTGCNCGCAGAGGAATTGAATCTATCGTCGCTNGATAATTCTTCTAGGTTGAGTANNNTACAGAGTTTTCGGAAAGCTTNGTCGGTTTCGGTAGCGATTGCGATCCATTCATCATCTCTGGTTTTGAAAAGACCATGGGGCGCGATATCCGCGTGTTTGTTNCCCTTAGGTTTTCGAATATCACCGTTAGCGCTGTACTCTAGGAGTGCATCNCCAAATTGGATTGCCACAGATTCCATCATTGAGGAGTCGATGCGTTGTCCCCGATTCGTTTTCTTTCGATGATGTATTGCNGTTAGTATCGAGGCGGCTAGATAATAGCCCGAGACAGGGTCTGGAATCAGTCCTCCTGTATTCATCCCGATATCGCCTTCGTAACCGTGCATAGAAGAGAACCCAGACATGGGTTCGGTGGTCGCACCATTGGCNGGGTATTCCGCTAACGGGCCCTGGCGGCCATAACCTGAGACTGAAGCAAAGATGATGTCGGGCCGAACGGCCTGAAGACTGTCAAGCGAAACACCCCAATTGCTCATNACGTGTGGACTGAAGTTATCAACCAAGACATCGAAATTCTTGATTAGTGACCAGAACATCTCCTTGCCCTTCGGTTTCGTAACATCCAAATTGATCGCGCGTTTATTCAAATTGACTGAGTTGTACATTCCATTGGTATTGAGTGGACTTTGTTGGATCGATGGATTCTTGATCCCGCTAGGCACAGGTGACCCGGCACCTCGCCAGACGTCCGGGCGAGTCACCGTCTCTATTTGGACTACGTCCGCGCCGAGGNACGCAAGGATTTCTGTTGCAAAAGTGCCAGCCCAAGCCTGAGTAAAACAGAGTACTCGAGTCCCTTTCAAAGGGGCCTCTGCATTTTCCTTTTCAGAGTATGGGGTTTTGCTTGTTGAAAATTGAGCTGGTGTTTGTTGTTGCTCTGGTGCTTGGTTTCGTAGTTGCCAGGGCGTTTCTGATAATTTACTCGGAGCACCGCNGGTCTTAAATTTTTCTCCGTTTACGTCGATGTCTACGAGAAAATCTCGGACTGCTAGCTGCTCGCTTTGGACGAGATCCCGAGCATTCTGGACGACCCCAGATATGCATCGAAAATTGGCCAAACCATGAAAAATTGACCATTTTTCTCGAGTCTTGGAGCTATGAGTCAACGCTTCGATGACAGGAATAGGATCTTTCTGGTGCCTGCCCCAACTGGGTATGTATTCAGGGTTTTCCGCTAATTCTTTATTACCTAGGAACGTGAGAGCATTTTCCCATTGCTGCCAATCCCCGTAACCATAATTGATAAGTCCATCTTTGGTCTCCCAAAGTGGGCCGGCACTGCCTCGCGCTTTTAATCTGTTAGGGCCATGNCTCAATCGGTCTCCGCCAACAAATATNCCCATGATCGCCCATGGGACNCAGGTGAGCGCTGTTGCCTCTAATTCGCTTACGTCCACGGTTTCTTTGCTGCCTCTGGTCAGGGCTGCGCTTGCAGCAATGAAACCGGCAACCCCGGCGATAAAACTGGGTTGGTGCGTAGGAAGCTGCAAAGGCTCCTCATTTTCATACTTGTTTATCTGAGCCCAGCCGCTATTGACACAGTGCGTGAGATCGTTGCCAGGCACTTCAGACCAAGGCCCCTCCAAACCATGTGGTGTGATGGAAAGGTGAATCGAATCTATATCAAGTTGCCGGACGAACTTTATNTCTTGGGTGGTNATGACAATGTCGGCTTGAGTGACCAATTCCTTGAGAGTCTCTTGATCTCTNGAACAGGATTGTTTNTTCCANTTTACGAATTGGTGTAAGAGCGATGCTTGGTTGCTGCCCNCCCGCATCTTGGGNCCCAGATGCCGAGCGGCATGTCCTTCTTTAGGTTCTGATAAAATAACTTCNGCGCCAAAATCACCAAACAATCTAGCTGCCCAAGCACCGGATAGACGATCTGATAGGTCTAATACTTTTACCCCTTCAAATGCTTGAGTCATAGAAACTCTCTTTTNTNTTGGNCTAATTTCTAATTTAGTTACGGGTTGGGACCGATAGTTAACGGTCGAGATTCTGATTGAACCCACTCGCTCATAGAGCCGTCGTAAACTGAAATATGGCTGTANCCNAGTAATTTATAGGCGAAAGCGTCNATGGTGGCCGCGATACCGCCTCCACAGTAAGTGATGATAGGTTTGTTTGCGTCCAGACCTTTTTCCTCCAGTACTACCTTCAGCTCGTCGGCTGGCAGGAAAAAATCATCTTTAACTAGGTCCCCATAAAACAACAGGTGACTCTCTGGTATGTGCCCCCTTCGAGCGTAATAAAAGTCTCCCGTTCCCTCATAGAGCGAGCGAGATAGGGCGTTGATGACACAGACACTGTTTTTTTCTGCGGATTCCACTTGCGCCGTATCTGAAAAAACATTTTCATTTGGCTCACCAACGAAAATTTCTGGTGAGTAAGTCCTGGGCCCCGTTTCTATGGGGAGGTTTTGGTTAATCCAATTAGATAGGCTGCCGTTTAGCACGCGAATATTCTTGTGGCCGGCAAAATGAAGGCACCACCATGCTCTGGTAGCCCACATGAGATTGCCGGAAGAGTATAAGATCACTTCATGGTCTTTATTTATCCCGCTTTGGCCAATGGCTTCAGATAATTTATCTGATTGTGGAATCGTGAAGTTTAGTGATCCGCTTGTGTCGGACCATTCAATAGTCAGATCAATAAATCCGGCATTGGGAATGTGTCCTTTTTCATAGAGGGCTCTTCCACTCTCTGCTGAGTACCCGTTTTCTGACGCCTCCAAAAATACAGAAGTATCGAAAACCCTTAGATTCGGGTCGTTTATTTTCTCCATCAGCTCCGAACTTTCGATCAGATAATGAGGATTTTTATAGCTCACAATCTCTCCTTATGATTATTGAGACACCAAAGAATAATTATTCTCNCTTGCCGACTTCNGGGTCTTTGTTCAGAATTTACCAAATCAGAAGTAATGAGTGTATCTCTTATGCTCGCATTCAAATTTGCCCCCTTGGTGAACCGCTTGTTATTGATNACGTTTTTCCTGCAGCTCTTGGGGAGTGATCGGGTCAAGGCGGAAACAGTGTTTAGCGAAAATGGGGTTATAGCATCTAGGTCGAGTTTAGCATCGGCAGTTGGCGCAGAAATCATGGAGCAAGGAGGCAATGCGATAGATGCCGCCGTCGCGAGTGGGTTTGCCCTGGCTGTTAGTTACCCTTCAGCGGGAAATTTAGGTGGCGGTGGCTTCATGGTCATTCGACTGGCCAATGGACAGGTGGTGACCAATGACCACAGAGAAAAAGCGCCTATATTGGCGACAAAAGACATGTACTTGGATGCCAATGCAGAAGTTATTGCAGGTCTTTCAACTCGCTCTCACCTTGCCGCTGGTGTTCCTGGNACGGTTGCAGGATTGATAGANGTTTTAGAAGAGTTTGGAACNATGCCTCTGGCTGATGTGATNCANCCTGCAATTGATCTGGCNAGCGANGGGTTTCTTATNCCTGANGATCTTGCTCGCCAGTTTGAGTCTCGNATNAAAGATTTTTCCCCCTATAAGGCTTCGNTGGGAGTNTTCACTAAAGAGGGTGCGCCGTATCAGGCGGGAGATCTGTTTATTCAGTCTGACTTATCCCGGACTTTGTCTCGTATCAAGCAGCTTGGCAAGAAGGGATTTTACGACGGTGAAACNGCNGAGCNGATAGTNCAAGAAATGGAGCGTGGGGGAGGTCTGATCAGCAAAGAGGATTTACAGACCTATGAATCTGTNTGGAGAGATCCGATNAGAGGAANCTACCGAGGTTACGAAATCGTCTCCATGCCGCCNCCNTCTTCTGGNGGAGTNCTNTTGGTTCAAATGTTGAACATGTTGGAGCCTTATGATCTTGGCNCAATGGGTTTCGGTGTTTCTGAAACAGTGCATCTNATGATNGAAGCCCAAAGGNGNGCTTATGCTGATAGGTCCGAGTACCTTGGTGACCCAGATTTCTATCCTGTCCCCGTTGAAAAGCTGATAAACAAGNATTACGCCAAAGAGCGATTCAGGGATTTTAAACCAGACAAAGCCGGGTCATCCGAAAGGACCGGCCCGGGTCTATTTTCAAAGGAGAGTCTTGAGACCGCACATCTGTCGGTTATTGATGATTTGGGTAATGCCGTGGCGTACACCACTACCCTGAACTTATCTTATGGATCAAAGATCGTTGTGGATGGCGCTGGCTTTTTGCTGAACAACGAGATGGACGATTTTTCAGCAAAAGAAAACGAACCTAATTTTTACGGACTAATCGGACGAAAAGCTAACTCAATAGAGCCGNGTAAACGTATGCTTAGTTCGATGACGCCCACCATCGTGCTCAAAGACGGTGAACCTCTCCTGGTGACGGGCTCTCCTGGCGGAAGCACTATTATCACGACCACACTACAGGTCATTCTGAATGTCATCGATCATGGAATGAATCTCGATGAAGCGGTGGCAAGCCCNAGATTTCATCACCAGTGGCGTCCTGATCGCGTTATACACGAAGAATCAGCGTTTTCTGAGGAGACCACAGAAAAGTTNNTAGAAATAGGTCACCGAAATTTGAATACGATCCCTTCATATTATGGGCGAGGTATAGGGGATGCTAACTCGGTGATGAAACTTNCCGATGGATTTATTGGTGTTTCCGATCCCCGCAATGCGGGAGGAGCTAAAGGCGTTGGGGCGAGGTGAATGTCGGATAAAAATTGATTTCCTNTGGGGATTATTTTTATCTTTTCAAGTCTTGTGATTCTTGTGGGTGAAACCATGTTAAAGCCATGGTTGTTGCTTTTAAAACTTGAAGGAGAACGTAATGAATGTCGCAAGATGGANACCATTTTCAGATTTTGAATCCGTATTAAGGGATTATAATCGGACAGGGCAAGGTTTAAGACGTGCGGATTGGGTGCCCTTGGTTGATGTTAGAGAGAGCGAAAGCGCTTATCTGATAGACGTAGAAGTCCCNGCAGTCGCCTCTGAGGATCTCACAGTCAGCNTTGCGGAGAATATGCTTACGGTAACAGGGAAATCTCAGATTGCAGAGANTGATCACGCTGAAAGCTATTACAGATCGGAAAGACGTCGCGGAAGCTTTTCGCGGAGTTTTCGATTGCCTAGGGATGCGGATGCCGAGTTAATTTCTGCTGAAACTAAAGACGGGGTCCTNTATCTGCAGGTGCCAAAAAAGGCGGAAACGATCGCAAGAAATATTGAAATCAAAACGGGCGATTAGTCCCGANGAAAACTCCAGAGGTTCGCTGGCCTAAGCCTGATAGAATAAACACTCTTTTATGGGGCGGGCTGGGTGAGCGAGCTAAAGGAGAGAGTTAGATCTGTAATTTTTGAAGCCAACACCTNGGCTGGGAAGGTGTTCGATGTAGTTTTGATAATCTGCATCCTATTGAGTATTGCCGCCGTCTTACTGGATTCGGTGACCAGTATGAACGAGCGATATGGGCGCNTGCTGTTAGCAGCCGAATGGACNTTCACGATCATTTTCACGATNGAATATCTATTAAGATTATGGAGTATTCAAAATACGTGGCTTTACGCNCGAAGTTTCTACGGCGTAATTGATTTGCTAGGTTCCTTGCCCACATATCTGAGCATCTGGTTTGCGGACGCTCATTACTTTCTTGTCCTTCGTATAGTCAGGGTGCTGCGCGTTTTTCGGATATTTCGGATGGTCCGTTACGTNGGAGAAGGAGAGCTGATCGCTCAAGCCTTGGTNGCGAGTCGACGTAAAATCACCGTTTTTCTCTGTTCAGTATTCGCCTTGGTGTTGGTGTTTGGCTCTTTGATGTACTTGGTGGAAGGTGGAACCAACCCCCAGTTTTCGAGTATTCCTCAGAGTGTTTACTGGGCGGTCACGACCATGACTACCGTCGGTTACGGGGACGTCGCCCCGNTCACGGGTTTGGGTAGNGCCTTGGCCGCGATTATTATGATTATGGGTTACGGGATAATCGCAGTACCAACTGGAATAGTCACGCTAGAACTAAACGAAGCTCACCGAAAGCAAGCGAACACNAAAATCTGTCCGAATTGCTCCGCAGAGGGACATTCTTATGAAGCAAGTTTTTGTTGGAGGTGCGGGTCCGCCTTGTTTGGAAAAACAGAATCCGTTGATAGCTGAAGAGATGTNCCAGATTTTTTTGGGGGTTTCATCACTTTCAGGCAAAATATACGAAAGAAGAAGTTAGGTGTTTAAGGAAAGTTGGTATGCCAATTATCGTGGGACAGGATAGTGTCGGGTCAAGGAAAACGTTAGATGTAAATGGGAAGTCTATAGCCTATTACTCAATTCCCGAGGCTCAAGCAAAAGGCCTTGGGGATTTCTCTCGTATTCCTGCTGCATTAAAGGTTGTACTTGAGAACATGCTGCGTTTTGAGGATGGCAATACNGTNACGGTGGANGACATCAAAGCCTTCGCCGACTGGGCTCAGCAGGGTGGAAAAAACCCGANAGAGATCGCGTATCGGCCTGCTCGCGTACTGATGCAGGATTTTACTGGAGTTCCAGCTGTCGTGGATTTGGCGGCTATGCGTGATGGGATAGTGGGCCTAGGAGGAGATGCGCAAAAAATAAATCCTTTAAACCCCGTTGATTTGGTGATTGACCATTCGGTAATGATTGATGAATTTGGAAACCCTCAAGCTTTCCAAATGAACGTTGATCGAGAATACGAAAGGAACATGGAGCGCTACACCTTCCTCAAGTGGGGTCAAAGTGCATTCGATAATTTTCGTGTAGTACCTCCAGGGACAGGTATCTGTCATCAGGTGAATCTGGAGTATCTCGCGCAGACCGTTTGGAGCGATATCGATCAGGACGGAGAGCAGGTGGCTTATCCAGATACTCTGGTAGGTACTGACAGTCATACGACCATGGTTAACGGGATGGCCGTGCTCGGTTGGGGAGTG
>PBUF01000043.1 GCA_002727775.1 Gammaproteobacteria bacterium | reverse complement strand
CTTCAGACCGACACCAAACCTGAAGGGTTGGCTTAAGATCCTCACACTGATCCAGAATTCCTGTTCGCAGTCCGAAGAAACGATTTGGCTCGTCACCAACAGACGTCGCATACGAATGGCTACCGCAGGTATCGCAGAAAGCTAATTCTCTGCGATTACCACTCTCACCATACTTGTAATACATCTTTGGTTTACCGCTAAGCAGTTCAAAGTCGGTTTCTCTGGTTTGAATGATAGAGCGATATGGCCCCCCAGACATTACCCGACAATCAGTGCAGTGACAAAGTACCGCTCTTCCAGGATCTACTTCAGCCTGAAAACTGATCGCCTCGCAGTGACATTTACCTGTTACCTGCATTTTGCACTCCTTTGTTCTCACCTGTTCAAGCACCCAATTAAGAAGAGGCATCTAATTAAGCCCTTGAGGCAACCTCTACCCTGATGGATAATCTTATTTTACCTCATTGGATTACCAGTTGGCCTCTTTCCTTTTTGTATTGTTGGGCATCACTTTGTTGCTGTTCGGAGGTGCGAGCTTAGTCAGAGGGGCATCTGGCATCGCTGAATCTCTCAATGTNCCCAGTATCATCATCGGACTAACTGTAGTCGCGTTTGGTACAAGCGCTCCTGAGCTCGTCATCAATATCACCGGCGCTTTACAGGGCAAAACTGATCTGGCTTTCGGTAATGCGGTCGGTTCGAATCTGGCGAACTTTGGATTGGTGCTGGGCATCGCAGCGATTATGTCTCCAATCTATTTACAAGGCCGAGTAATTAGGAGAGAAGTTCCATTTTTACTTCTGATCACCGCAATCTTGCTGGTTATGGTTTGGGATCAACAACTATCAGGCACNCTGGCTCTTTTGGACAGGGGTGATGCGATCATTTTGTTTCTTTTGTTTACTGTCTTTGTTTACTTCATGGTGAGGGATTTCATTACAGAGGAAGATGATCCTCTATTGGTTGAAGGAGAAACTTTCTCATCGAGCGGCGCGAGTAACACTCTATTAAACATTGTCCTGGTTATAGCGGGCTTCGTCCTATTAGTGGTTGGCGGCGAAATGACAATCGAGAACGGGGTTGAAGTCGCCCAATTAATGGGGGTCTCTGAGGTTGTGATTGGCATGTTTGTACTTGCTGTCGGAACCAGCTTGCCCGAACTAGTGACCTCTGCTATCGCCGCCTATAAGAAAGAAACCGATCTCGCACTAGGCAATATTGTCGGATCTAATATCTTCAACTCTTTGGTCGTTCTGCCCGCTGCCGCAATCATAAGACCACTTCCCATACCCAAAGGTGGAGATTGGGACCTAGCCGTAGGAGGACTTTTTGTGCTGGTAATGATACCCCTCTTTCTGTTTAGTAATGCAAAACTAGGCAGGCTGGCAGGAGCGGGGCTCTTATTTGGCTATTTTTTCTATTTGTACCTACGATTCAATTTCTAANCTGTTTAACCAGAGCACGTAAACATGGATAAAACGAAGAAAGCTTTACCTAAACCAACTCCTGAAACCGCCCATTTCTGGGAGGGGACTAAGTCAAAAAAACTACTCCTGCAGTCCTGCTTGTCCTGTTACCACACTTATTTTCCGCCGCGGCCTTTCTGTCCAGCGTGTGGCTCTAAAGATGTGAAAATCCAAATAGCTTCAGGAAAAGCGACTCTAGATTCATACGTCATCAACCATAGAAAACACCCCGCCTTCGAAAGTCCTTACTCCATCGCTATAGTGAAACTTGAAGAAGGGCCCCAAATGATGACGAATATTGTGGATTGCCCACAGACGCCAGAGGCGCTCCAACTAGATATGCCTTTAGTAGTTAAGTATGAAGAACTATCTGATGAGATTACATTACCTTTGTTNGCCCCGGTCCGAGTAAGCGATGAATAGTGGGGTCGCAGTAGTTGGAGCTGCAGAAACAACCGAACTGGGCGTTATTCCAAATTTAAGCCAACAACAGCTGCATGCTGACGCCGCCTTGAATGCCTTGGAAGATGCGGGGCTTAGCATTAAAGATATCGACGGGCTAGCCACAGCAGGCGACCGGCCTACGGATCTTGCCTACTATCTAGGCATCACTCCTAAATGGGTGGACGGCACCGCAGTTGGCGGCTGCTCTTTTATGTTGCATGTGCGCCATGCGGTGGCAGCCATCAACAGCGGTCATTGTGAAACAGTACTCATCACTCATGGAGAAAGTGGCCGATCAGGAGTAGGGCGGGGAGGTTTTGCAGCCGCTCCTTCGTCGCTCGCAGGTCAGTTTGAAATGCCGTTTGGACCTATGGGACCAACTTCTCTTTTCACGTTGCCGGTCCTCAGATACATGAAAGACTATGGCATGACTCACGAACAACTAGCCACGGTTGCAGTCATTCAAAGAGAGTGGGCCTCAAAAAACCCCAGGGCCAGCCAAAAAGAACCTATCACAGTTGAGGACGTCTTAAATTCGAAGATGATCGCTTATCCGTTTCATTTACTTGAATGCTGCCTGGTTACCGATGGCGGGGGCGCTCTCATTCTGACAAAAGCTGAGAGGGCAAAAGATTTCCCCAATAAACCNGTCTATATCATCGGTACCGGAGAAAGTGTTGAGACGCCCATGATTAGTCAAATGCAAAGCCTAACCAGNTCACGGGCCTTTTCGGTGGCGGGCCCAGAAGCAATGCGAGAGTCCAAAATCAGTCATGAAGATGTTGATCACCTCATGATCTATGACGCCTTTGCTCACTTGCCTATCTATGGACTGGAAGACCTGGGTTTCTGCGAACGCGGCGAAGCACCCTCGTTTATAGAGGAAAGAAACACTGCTCCCGGGGGTAAATTGCCCTTGAACACGAATGGTGGTGGGCTGTCGTACATGCACTCGGGGATGTATGGCATGTACGCCATGCAAGAAAGCGTTCGCCAGGTTCGAGGNGTCGCGCCAGCACAGGTGCCAGATGTAAATATTTCACTTTGCCTTGGCGTTGGCGGGATGTTTGGAGCAAGCGGTTGTATCGTTTTCTCGAGTGAGCCTGGTTTTTAGGTTCTTCCCTCAGGCTACTCGATATTTATCTACCTGGATGTCATCTACACCATAGTCGGCAAAGTTATCTGCTACACGCCCTCGAATGAATTCCTGCCAGAGAAAAGATCGGTATTTGGCAGGCTCTTGCCCGTCNTTCCANGGNTCAATCACAGCGTCATAGCGAGGTTGATAAAAGAACGGTGTGCTATATCTGCCCTGTTCCGATTCTATNGGCACCACTCGATGAATCCCTGATTTACATTGATCGTTAGTCCATACCTGCATCACGTCCCCAATATTCACCACTATGGTGCCTTCTTCGGGCTGCACGTCCATCCAACCATCAGTCGTCGAGTGAGCCTGTAGCCCCCCATGGTCGTCTTGTAAAAGCAATGTGATGGCCCCCGGATCTGTATGATGATGTAAAGCCATATCCCCGAGGGGCGCAACTGCTCCCCGCTCGGTTTCTGGCACCGGGTCGATCGCAGGATAATAATTCAGTCGAGCCGCGCTTGAGTGCTTGGCGCCGAATGATGAAGCAACTAGGTGCTTTGCATCCTTCTTTTCCATACCCATCGAAACGAATATCATTTCTATAACTTCTTCAGACAGAAGAGTGAAAGACTCGAAAAACCGCGTTAGGCACGCCCTAAATGCTTTCCGATTTTCGGGCCATCTAGTCGTTCGGCTAGCCTTCTTCGACTCATGTCCTCCCGCCTTAAAATCGAATACCTCTTTCTGATCTCTTTTTCTTTTGGTAAGTTCCCGATCAAAATAACCAAGCGGATTATCCGCATCCCGACGTACCCGGTATTTGTATTCTTTTTCTTCAGANAAAAAACTCTTTGACTCGGCAAAAACTTCGNATATCAACTCATCGAGACCATGACCCTTCAAAAGGAAAAACCCCATGTCCTTACACGCTAAAGCAAGGGTCTCAAAGTGGTCTGCTTCAAATTCATCTGCTCTATAAGCCGAAAGATCTATAGTAGGGACCGATCTCATTTATTTCTTAACCTATCTATAACCAACGACTTGGAACTTTATCAAAATTTCTTCGGGGATATCACTTAATCAAGTGAAGCTGTGACAAAGCGGCCAATGNTCCATCAGGCTCTTTAACTAATCCCTCATACTCATAGACCACNTTCAAGCCATCCACGATTCGAGCTAACTCTCCAGGCGGCACCCGGAAATTTTCATTGGTAGGNCCTGAAACNGCCTCACCTTTCCATTGCAAGTGCTCTTCAATNATAAGACTACCGCCTCTCTCTAGAATTTCCGGAAGAACTGGTAACAACTCAAGCGCAACAAATCGGAACATAATAATTAAACTGTAGCTCTCACTTGGCAATTTCCAGCCATCCAATAANTCCTGGTTTAGCCAGTTAATCGATACGCCAAGTGTTTCCGCCCTTTCCCTCGCCCTCTCCAGACCCACNGAGGACACATCGACTGCATCGACAAAGAAGCCATTTTGAGCTAAAAAAATGGAATTTCTTCCAGCTCCGCAGGCTAGATCTAATGCTTTCCCTCGCTTCAAATGCAGTAGTTGTTGTTTTAGAAACTCACTGGGATAGTCGCGGCTCGTGTATGCTCCCTCTCGATAGCGTTGATCCCATTTATTCCTATCCGCAGTACTCACGTTTTTCTGAAATCCCTTTGTTACCCTTTGAGAAGTTCNTCAATTAGCCGATTAGAATCTAAGCCAGCTTTTCTAATTTTAGAATAAATTTGAATATTCTTAGCCCAAATAAATCTTGAGTAGAGTCCTAGTCCATTCTACCAGTACACCAGCAATGTCTATACTCTTCGCAACCGAGTGCCCCCTCCTGAATTACAACTAGCGGTGAGAAATCATGAAATACGAAAACATCCTTCAAACTATCGGTGAGACTCCGGTTATCAAGATTAATCGCCTAGCCCCTGAGCATGTCGATCTGTATGTCAAAATGGAATCGTTTAATCCCATGGCGTCCGTTAAGGATCGGCTCGCCTTCGCGATAATTAATGACGCTCGAAAATCCGGAAAACTCAAAGAAGGCCAAACAGTAATAGAGGCCACCTCNGGCAACACAGGCATCGCCCTGGCTATGGTTTGTGCAGTGCTTGGCCATCCTTTTGTAGCAACGATGGTCGAAACTTTCTCGATTGAAAGAAGAAAAATTATGCGAGCACTTGGTGCAAAAGTCATATTAACGCCGGCTGCCGAAAGAGGCTCAGGCATGGTCAAAAGAGCAGAACAACTAGCAGACCAACACGGATGGTTCCTTGCTAGGCAATTTCAAAACCCCGCCAATCCGGAATACCATGCGAACACTACCGGGCCGGAAATTCTAAGAGACTTCGCAGGCGAAAGATTAGACTTCTGGGTCACGGGCTGGGGCACCGGCGGCACGTTAACAGGGGCTGGAAAAACTTTAAAATCAGCAAGACCGGACCTCAAGATAATTGCAACCGAACCAGAACAGGCGGCGTTACTATCAGGTGGTGACTGGTCGCCTCACAAAATTCAGGGCTGGACTCCTGATTTTATACCGGAGGTCCTCGAAAAAGACATCGCAGACCAAGTTATCCCTGTGAATGACGATGAGTCTATAAAAACATCTTTAGCTCTCGCTAAAGCCGAGGGAATATTTGTCGGAATTTCTGCAGGTGCCACAGTAAACGCTGCGTTGAAAGTGGCCGAAACAGCAGGGCCAGGGAGCGTATTGCTGGCAATGCTACCCGACACCGCCGAGCGATATCTTTCTACCCCTCTTTTTGCTGAGATAAACGAGGGTTCAGACGACGAATGGCTAGAAAGCCTCTGAAGAAAGATTATTTCAAGGTTTTAACAGCCGAGTCGCGATGGCACTCGTTGAGGTGAGCAGCGAGTGCCTCTTGATAAATGCGCTCTTGGCGTCTGGGTGGGGGCTTCTGGAGCGCTGCCAAGACTCAAATCCATCGTACCAAGTAAGTAGCCACATCGCGCACCTATCGTCAGGGCCTTCCGGCTTAAATAACCCCACCGGCTCAGCAACATAATTACCATCTGTTTCGAAAGTCTGCCAAGCTTGCTCTGACAGTCGAACAATCTCCTCGACGTTCTGAGAAACAGTATGCATCGATCTGAACACATAAAGACCTTCTTTGGTTGGCCGATCTGTAGAAGTCGGTCTTGCTGTAGGCAGCAGCCTTTCTTCGTCTAAAACTTCAACCCCATCAGACCAAAAACTAGGCTCATCTTTCTCAGACAACGTAATCGCAATAGCCTCATTGTTTGCTAATCCGAAAAGGCCTTCCCAGACGCCCCAAATCGGTTCGTCGATACAATCAAATATCACTTTGGGACTGCTACTTTTCACCCTAACTATGCACTTTCGAAATACTTTCATCCGCCTCTCTCAAATTCCTTAAACTATCGGTCAACGCCCTTTAAAAATTCACTCAACTGCATGCTGCCAGGAGAGCGATTATTCAAAACAAATTCACGGGCAATTCGCGCTAAGTGATCATTGTAGGGAGTCGGTATNCCATGCATGCGTCCCANCAGCGAAATCTCTCCGTTTAAATAGTCNGTTTCAATATCNCCGGTNTTGCGCATTAAACTCTGCCAAGANGAGCTTGCCGTTNTTTCNTAGCCTGGAACCGCGGTGATTTTCATTTCCTCCGTCAGATCTGACATTTCTTTCCTGTCCGCNTAATNGATATTANCTGCAGAGTACACCGCCTCAGTTTCCTTTCTAACCGCTCGATATATCTCCTTGACGTCTTCCTCGGGGTCGATGATTGCTTGAACTGCATTACCCACGTTCATCAGTAATTTGCCATACTTCTTTCGCATGACTTTAGGATCTGGAACAGCACCAAATCCTGCACCACGAAAATCATCCGTGATTACTTGGCTCAATACATCCGTGCCCGTAGGAAATTTTCCAGTGTCCAATACGCCAGCAAGGCCGCTTACGTAGCTAGCAACCTCTCCTGCTTTTAAATGCATTGCCGGCAAATTCACTAGCGTCGCATAAACGTTTTTGAAATAACGCAGCACAGTCCGCTCATTGGAAACCCCATTTTGAACACAACAAATTGGAGTGTCTGACGGCGCAATTATGGCCAATTCCTCAATCGCTAGTTTTGTCTGCTGGGACTTAACGCATAACAATACGACAATCTTCTTTTTGAAATCTATTTCAGTAATACGATCAACGCTAGGAATCTCAAGTATCTGGTCCTCTTCGGGCGTCAGAAAGTGTAAGCCTTGCTTTTTCAAAACCCGAGCGTGCTCACCTC
>PBUF01000042.1 GCA_002727775.1 Gammaproteobacteria bacterium | reverse complement strand
TTCCTTGGATCGGGTTGTCGACTATTTATCGCCAGAAAGTTTTTCTGCACGATTTTTGGATGAGGATTTAAATACACATGCTTTAAGTATTCTTCTGGAGCGCTGGCTTTCGCTTGAACCTGAAGATTGGCCTGAAGATATGCAGAAAGGAATTGTAGGATTGGTCGAAGTGGCTCGTAGGTTGAGAGATTATCTATGGGGGGATCAACTTACGAAGGACGAGGTTCGATCTTGGCTTCAGGAATTATATGGCCCACACGGTGAGTATATGATCGCGGTCGTACCGCCTATTCTTAAATGGCTGGATAGTCGTGAGAGCCGCTGAACAGAGTGGAAATCTCTGGTTTTCTGGTGGTCAAGTGTCGCCGCTTGGTAACGGGCATATTCATGAAACGTATTTGCTAAAAAGCGATGATGGGGGCAGGAGTCCCTTAGTACTCCAAAGGATAAATGACCAAGTTTTTTCAAGTCCTAAAACTCTCATGAGACAGACTATGGAGGTATTGGAGCATTTGAGGAGCCAGGAAGAAGTGAAGGTTCCTCAATTAGTGGAATCTCGACGTGGAAATTTCTTGGAGGAGTTGGATAGTGGATATTGGAGGGCATGGGAATTTATTAGGCATTCGCGGACACTAGATCCGCTAGAGAATATAGAACAGGTAAGAAATGGCGCTAAAGCCTTTGGATTATTTCATTCCGCTTTGGCTGAAATGAAGCAAGCTAATATCAGAGAGATTATTCCGGGTTACCAGCAGCTGGGTTCTTACCTTGCGGGTTTTGACCAAGTTAGGCATGAGGCCCCTTCTGAACTGCTTCGCGTAATCGAAGCCAATAACTGGATAACGCAGCGATTTTCGGAAAAAAACTCGCTCATACATGGTGATTGTAAGATTGATAATTTGCTCTTCAACAGCTCTGGCGATCAGGTTCAAGCAATTCTAGATTTAGATACGGTGATGTTAGGGCATTGGGCATGGGATTTTGGTGATTACGTCAGATCTCTCTGGCTAGGCAAGGAAACGATTGATATAGAATTTTTTCGTCTCAGCATAGAGGGTTTTCTGAGAGGAGGATTATTAGCTGACTATGATGCGGAGGACTTTGCTGATGCGCCTTTGTATATTAGTTTTATGCTTGGCATCCGGTTTTTGACGGATCACTTGCAAGGAGATAAGTACTTCAGGATTAGCTATGAGGGAGAAAATTTGTTGAGAGCAGAGGCTCAATTCAAATTATTTGAGCGCTGTCTGAAATCCCGAGAGCAACTAATCTCTGAGNCCGAGGATTTGCTTGAGGGTTATTAANTTTACCTCGCTNGTTGGTAATACTCTGAGNTGTGTTAAATAAGGCTATTTGTTGAGTAATGAAATTACACAAATTAAATCGAAATTTNACTTGGCGTAAAAGTAGGCCTCCCTTCGAGNTNATTACNGANGAACAGAGTNACGCATACAACGAGNTNGGAGGTTTCGTGTTACAAGGCGCCTTTTCGAAAGGAGAGATTGCTGAGTTGACTGAAGTTTTGGACCCTCTTGAATTGGCGTCGAATGANCTTCTGCGGCAAATGCAGGACAAAAGGTTAAATATTGCTCGCGCCGACGAAATTGTTTTCAGACCCCACGTAGTTTCAGCTGACACTCGTGTNAAAAAATTCGCTTGTCATCCTNTACTAGCGGGACTTTGTCGAGATTTGGTTGGTTCGAAACCGCGGCTNTATTGGGATCAGATAGTGTATAAGCGCCCCGAGACTGTGGTTGAATTCCCTTGGCATCAGGACAATGGNTATACCTTTGTTCAACCNCAACAATACCTGACCTGTTGGATTGCTCTAACCGATGCGACGCGGGAAAATGGATGTCCCTGGTTGGCTCCTGGATTGCACTTGCAAGGGACCTTGCATCATGACTGGACTGATCTTGGTTATCGGTGCCTGGATGACGATGATNTGGAACCCATTCCTATGGAGTTAACCGCGGGCTCGATAGCTGTTTTTTCGAGTCTCTCGCCACATCGAACGGGGCCAAATTTAACTCAGAAGACTCGTAAAGCATACATTCTTCAATACGCGGATGACNGCGCGGTTATTCATCTTCCAGATGGATCTNACGCTATGGCGAATGACCCTGAACGTCAGTTTCTTGTTTAGTTGGTTCGTCTTGTAATGAAAGGCATCNNTNTGTTCGTTTTTAGTTTAGTTNTTTGGGGATGTTCNACCATCGAAAACAAACCGCTACAACTGAAGAGCGGCTCNGCNCCTATTTATCCGGAAGAGCNTAAAAANTCNGGCATAGAGGGTTACGTTGTTTTGAAATACGACGTAAGNANGNAAGGAATGGTAACCAATATCAGGATTGTTGAGAGCGATCCAGCCAGAGTATTTGATGAATCGGCTCGAAAAACTCTATCCACTTGGCGTTTTATTCCCGAGATGGTAGATGGTTTGAAGAAAAAGTCGGTAGATGTAATCAGTAGAATATCCTTTCAGCTGTCTAGTGAATCGTTGGATTATTGACCCAGATTNTTAACTGCATAAACGCCATTGAAAACACTGGCTNTAGAGTTGTCCGTNATGACCGAGCACGTCAGATTAAAACGAGCCTTCTGTTTTTCTATCAGGTCTNGGACTTCTTCCTCAAGATTAGAGAANTNGCAAACTGCAGTGATGTCCTGCTTGACTGGTGCNGCGTAATCGATATCTCCATGAGCTATCAATATGGATGCATTGATTGCCAAAATTCTNGTTTGCAAATGCATCATGCCCCACCCTGTTAATGCTTGAATTGCGTAAAGGCTCCCNGCAAAAGCGGTACCNTGGACATTCACATTAGGCTCTAATCTGGCCTGAGTGACGAGCTGCACGCCGTCAAAAGAGGAAATCGTTAATTCCATATTTTTTGATAACGGGATTTTTTCATACCAAATGTCTTGGAGTTCTGCTATCAAGCTGCTGTAGTCAGTTGTTGCCATAGGTTTTCGTTTGTATAGGGGGTGCTAATGATAAGCGTCAGTATGGTTGAAGCCAATGTTTATCAGGTCATATGCGGNCCAGGAGACACTGATCGATTTAGAGTCACTATGAGTCAAGAATTCTATCGCGATCTATGTGGTTTATCTGTGACTCATGAATGGTTAATAGTCCAGGCTTTCAACTTTCTGATGGAGCAGGACAACTGGAAGGAGAGCATTTCCGAGGACTTCGATTTAAGTGAGTTAGTTTCTATATATTCTGATTTCGAAAGCAGCTTAAAAATAAGGTTGGGGTGCTAGGAANCAACGGCATTCCTGCTAAAAGCCTAGTAGTTTAAAAAATAGCAGGTAAATCAAAATCCCGTAAAGCAGCCANGTTAGGGCGTAGTAAATCGTCACGTTGAACGCCTTGATTCGTTTCCCTAACAAGCGAATCTTATAGACCGGGCCGAAGGCTCTATTCAAAAATCCTACTCGGTCTCCTGGAAGATTATCAGTTGTCGAGGCGGCCATAATCGTTGCAGAGAAAATCTGGTTGAGCTTTTCTAAAATTCTTGAACTGACCGGTCTTTTGACATCTAGGAATAGGATGATTCTGTCCGTGGAGGTTTGATTCTCTGCAAAGTGGATAAAAGTTTCATCGAATAAAATCGCTTCGCCATCTTTCCAGTGGTATCGCTCGCCATCTACGCAAAGATAACAATCGGGGGAGTTGGCAGTAACGAGCCCCAGGTGGTACCTCAGAGATCCCGCATAGGGGTCTCGGTGCTTAACGAGCTTCGAGCCAGAGGGCAGCATCGCAAACATGGCCCCTTTGACACTCTCTGAAGACTCAATCATGCGGACTGTTTCAGGGCACAGTTTCTGAGCGGAAGGAAGCGAGGTTTCATACCATTTGAGGTAAAAACGTTTCCATCCGGTTTTAAAAAAGGAATTGAAACCGACGTCGTTTAGTTTTGCCGATGCGGTTATTTGAGAGTTGTCATAAAGAGTCATAGCTTCTTCTTTGATGACCTCCCAGTTGTCCTCGAAGATTTGGAGATCCGGAAATTCTTTGGGCGAAAGGTAAGGCGTGTTCTCGACTTTAGAAAAGCCATAGTTTAGGCAATTAATAGGTGAGAAGAGGTTGGAATGGTCTGTAATCATTCTCGACAAAGACTCATGCCGTACCTTGCCACGGGTTTGTGCGTAGTATCCGCAGCAAATAAATATAATTAAGACTATTAATCCCACTAAGGACTCTCTCGGGTTTTTGGTTAAGACCTCGTTGGCTGAAGTTTACACGCTTGTTTATCTTCGTTGTATGGGGGAGGGCCGAACAAATAGTTGCTTTTAAAAGGCGCATCCTTAAATACGTCGTAAACTGATTTAAATTTTGATGAATTTAGTCCGAAATCAAACTTTGGACCTTTTGTCTTCTCTCGGGGAAAGCCGAAAGCACTAGTTAGTTGGACCGGTAATTCTCACCGCTCACCGCTTTTTTGTCGATTTGGCAGGATCGATCCCTTGGTTGACTGCGATGAACCTGTTCGCGCTTGACCATTTTTTGGTGTGGCTCAGAGAACTAGAGTCCCCAGCATTCCAGGTCGTCGGCGAAAATAATGTCGTCTGTGTAATGCCCTTCAATGGAAGAACGGCTTTGCGATTCTCTGCCCTTGGTGCGGTTCGTCCTGTGGCCTAGGACAACCATTCGAGCGTTAGCTTGTTTTGCGATACGACCTATCTGAGAAGGCAGTACGTAACTGTTTCTGAGTGTTCCGCGAGAGACTTCCGGTATGGCATGAGTCACTACAAGCGCATCGGTATTTTTTGCAAATTTGGCTATTTGATTTTTTTGATTATTAAAATCACCAGTGAACACAATAGAAAACCCGTCTATATCGACTCGCCAAGCTACAGTAGGGAAGTCTGAATGTCCCACGGGGATAGATGATAGACGAAGGTTTTCGGTACCAAATCTTGACCAGACTCTGCTGCCTGTAGAGGGGACCTCGCGTGGTCGGATTTTATAACCGCTCATCGATTTATAGGTTAGCGAGTCAGCTAATTTAGGATACGCGCCATTGGGCCCGATTAGTCTTTGGATGAATTCAATTGTTCCCGGATAATTTGTTTGACCTTTATCAGGGCCGAAGATAGTTAGTGGTTCAGACCGAGAGAGCCCGTAAGAACCGAGAATGTATGCAGGTAGGTCAGAAGAATGATCTGCTCTCAGTTGAGTATAGACGATAGCATCTAGACTCTCGAAGTTTGCGCCAGATTTGTCGAAACCAACAGAGGAGCCTGGTCCTGTATCGATTAACACACGAGCTTCGTTGTTTAACCACACGAGGTAACTTGATGAGGCTTGGTTGTCATTTAGTTCCTCTCCTCCTGCACCGAGTATCTGTATCCAGACCCCTTTGTCGCCGCACTGCTCGTTGGTATATGCGGTACTGCAAATCACGACAAGAGTAAAACAAGCAAGCCGACAAAGAATTGTTCTTATGTGGGTGTGCATCATTAGATCAGCGCCTCGATTTCCTTTGTGTATATTGTCGCCGAAGCTTCGTCAGGCATGCGCCAGTCTCCTCTTGGAGAGAGACTCACGCTTCCTATTTTTGGGCCTGGTGGTAGCGTTGTGCGTTTAAATTGCTGGCTAAAGAAACGTTCAAAAAAGAGTTTCAGCCATTTTTGGATTTCCTTTTGGGAATATTTCTCTTTGTAAGCTAAATTCGCTAAATGAAATATTTTTGTTGGCGAGGAACCATTCCTAAGAAAGTGATAAATAAAGAAATCGTGTAACTCATACGGTCCAATAACTTCTTCAGTTTTTTGTTGAATTTCGCCTTGCTNAGGAGGAATCAGCTCTGGNGAAATGGGCGTGTCAATAACCCGTTTCAGAGCGAGTGCCAAATTTTTGCTTGCCTTANGTTTGGCGTACCATTCCACGAGGTAGATGATCATGGTTTTGGGGACACTAACGTTNACATTATAATTAGACATCTGGTCTGCGTTGAAAGTGCACCAACCNAGTGCTANCTCACTGAGATCTCCCGTCCCAACTACGATTCCAGCNTCTTGATTGGCCAGGTCAAATAGCACTTGTGTGCGCTCCCTTGCTTGNGCGTTTTCGAAAACGGTATCTGTATTACCTGAATGTTCGATATCCCTTAGATGTTGTTCTACGGCTGTNTNGATTTTGATTTCTCGGACTTTGAGATCGACAGATTCTGTTAGCTCGTGAACACTTTGAAGAGTGTGCTCGGAGGTCCCAGGCCCAGGTAAAGTAACTGCAATGAGATTTTTTTGTTCTANAGCCTGAGATTTTAAAGTCTCCAGACAGACTAAAAACGCGAGCGTTGAATCCAATCCACCGGAGAGACCAATAATTAATTTCTCTGTGTGCGCTGAGATCATCCTCCTGGCAAGGCCCGTCGATTGTATGTTGAGTATTTCTTGAGCTCGGCTATCAAACTCCTTTATAGATACTGGCACGAATGGGTGCTTCACGAATGTTCTCGAAAGGTTCTCGATTGGCTTTATGAATACATTTAANGAAGATATTTTGAAGTGATCATGTCTTGGCGCATTAGCGAAGGTCTTATTTTGTGCTCGGTCGTGTCGTATTTTATCTACATCGATATCGGCGATGATGGTTTGTTCGCCAAAAGAGAATCGATCTCCCTCAGCAAGCGTTTGACCGCATTCGCTTATCAAGCAGTGACCGCCAAAGACAATGTCCTTGGACGACTCCGTTGGCCCTGCACCGCAATAGATGTAGCCGCATAAATTTTTGGCGCTAGTGAGATGAATCAGACTTCGCCGATATTCAGCCTTGGTAATGAGCTCATTACTTGCTGATAGATTTGCGATGATGTTGGCGCCTGCTAAGCTCGCTCTTGTACTAGGACTGATAGGTGACCAGAGGTCCTCACATAGCTCGATTCCTAGTACACCAGACCCTACTTCAAAAAGCTGATCGACCCGAATTTGAAAGTTACCTAGTTTTTCGTCGTTAATGTGCTCGTTAATCAGAGCCCCATCAGAGAACCACCTTAAATCGTAGAATTCCCCGTGATTAGGGTGTGCGCTCTTTGGAATCAAACCGATGATTCGGTTCTCTGATATNACGGCAGCGCAGTTGAGCAGCCGNCCATCTCTCAANCGCCATGGCGTACCNACNACTANGCAAGGGAGTNTAGACTTCTCTGCTAAGTAGGCTAATCCGCTGATATTCGCNTCGATTAGTTTATCGGAGTAAAAAAGGTCCTCAGCCGTGTAGCCGGTCATAGATAGTTCTGGAAAAACGCCAATCGATACCCCCTGGTCGAAAAGGCGTGAAGAGGATTCTGCGATTCGTTTAGCATTCTCCTCAGGATTGCCGATGCTTACTTCAGGAGAGCATGCTGCGGTTCGAACGAAACCCATGTCGGCGTAATNNGTTNTCATGNNGNTTATTCTAAAGGAGGTACGAAAAAGTATCTGCTAGGAATTTGCTTGACATGAAATTGACTCGCGTTTTTGCNGNAAAGAAGCGAGAATTAANAAAGTTGGAAANTAGATATTGGGAAGGACTATGGATTTTGAATTTTCGGAAGACCAGAACCTCTTGCGAGAACAGGCGCAAGGTTTTTTGGCAGACAATTGCCCAGCGTCGGCAGTTCGNGCTGTTCTTGATGGTGANGCCAGCTATGACGAGGAACTATGGCGAAAAATAGCGGAGATGGGTTGGACTGCTACGGTAATACCAGAAGAATTTGGCGGATTAGGATTGTCTTATTTGGAGTTGTCTGTCATTGCTGAAGAGCTTGGCCGAGTGGTTGCACCTGTTCCTTTTAGCTCATCNGTTTATCTAGCNACTGAAGCAATCCTTGCTCATGGNAGCCAAGATCAAAAGGAGAAATGGTTGCCTAGACTTGCGACGGGAGAGGTCATTGGAACTCTAGCTCTGTCGGAAAAGAGTGGAAGGCCTACGGCATCAGGGTTAAACACTTCGGTAAATTCGGGCAAGATCAGTGGCTCAAAGATTCCAGTCGCTGACGGANCTGCTGCAGACTTCGCCATTGTTGTTGCGAAATCTGATTCGGGTGATGGAGCGAGTCTACATATAGTTGAGCTAGATCAATCGGCNGTAAGNCGGGATGATGTGAGAACACTCGATTTCTCNCGAGGNCACAGTCGATTGACCTTTGATTCTGCNGATGCTGAATTGCTTGGANAGGAAGGAACTGGTTGGAATGCGGCCGAATCTTTGCTGGATAGAGCGGCGGTTCTGTTTGCATGGGAGCAGGTTGGTGGAGCTGAGGCNGCGCTAAATCAGGCTAAAGAGTACGCNATGGGCAGATACGCTTTTGGAAGGCCGATAGCCTCTTATCAAGCAATCAAGCATAAACTGGCTCACATGTACGTTAAAAATACCCTAGCCCGCAGTAATTGTTATTACGGTGCATGGGCACTGAATTCGGGCAGTGCTGAGCTGCCACTTGCAGCCGCGACCGCAAGGGTCTCCAGTATCCAGGCGTTTCTCAACTCGGCTCAAGAAAATGTTCAGACTCACGGTGGGATGGGATTCACCTGGGAGTTTGATTGTCAATTTTTCTATCGAAGAGCGAAATTGTTGTCGGTGAACATAGGAAGCGAAGCGCTTTGGCAAGACAAGTTGATTACTGCTTACGAACAAAACAACGCAGCATAGTGTAAGGAGAATAAAATGGATTTTAGTGATACCACTCAAGAAGCAGAATTTAGAGCGGAAGCGGCTGCCTGGCTCAAGGAAAACGTACCAACGGCAGAAGAGCTGGAGGGGTTGGATGAGATTGCAGCGGCCAAGTTATGGCAAAAACGCAAATACGATGCTGGCTGGGCATGTATTGGTTGGTCGAAAGAATATGGAGGCAGGGGCGCTTCGGCAATCGAGCAGGTAATTTGGAACCAGGAAGAGTCCAAATATGAAACTCCTGGGGGTGTATTTGTAATTGGTCAAGGGATGGCTGCGCCAACCTTAATGACCTGGGCTGCGCCTGAGCATCACGAACGTTATCTCCCTAAGTTGGCTAGCGGTGAAGAGATTTGGTGTCAGTTGTTTTCGGAGCCTGCAGGGGGTTCCGACCTTGCAGCATTGAGAACTAAAGCTGAAAAAGATGGCGATGATTGGGTAATTAATGGGCAAAAGATTTGGACATCGGGTGCTCATTATTCAGATTATGGAATTCTGGTTGTTCGGACAGATCCTCAGGCGCCTAAACATAAGGGTCTGAGCTATTTCTTCCTGGATATGAAATCACCNGGAGTCGAAATCAAACCGATCAAACAGATTTCTGGTGGAGCAAACTTTAACGAGGTCTACTTCACTGATGTGCGAATCCCTGATTCGCAAAGACTTGGAGAAGTGGGACAGGGTTGGCAGGTTGCTTTGACAACCTTAATGAACGAACGCGCCGCGATCGGAGGCGGTGGTATGGGCGTTAATGTTGATCTAGCTTATAAGATTGCAAGTAAAGTGGAGATCAACGGAAAACCAGCTGTTGAAGATAGCGCGGTTAGAGCTAAGTTGGCTAATTGGTATGTTCAGGAGTCGGGGCTGAAATACACTGGCTATCGTTCAATGACTGCGTTATCGCGGGGTGAAATACCTGGACCAGAGAACTCAATCGGAAAATTAGTTGGCGCACCGAAAACGCAGGAAATGGCGTCTTTCTGTATGGATCTGTTAGAGATGACAGGTGCGATATGGGACAAAGATTTGTCCGAGGAGGAAGGTATTCTCCAGGGAACCTATATGGGTGCGCCTGGAGGAAGGATCGCCGGCGGTACTGATGAAATCATGGCAAATATAATAGCAGAGCGTGTACTTGGCTTACCCCAAGACGTACGGGTGGATAAGGGTATACCCTTTAGCGAAGTGCCTACTGGCTCGAGTTAGCTTTAGCTGCCGATATCNGCCCNGCTTATTATTAGCTGGGCTGATATNANTCAGTCCCTATTAATGATNAATAGATACTGNGTACNGAGATATNAGAGNCGTGTTGTTTATTATTGCTTCAAGGNNTCATTTCGAGGCAGGAATCGATGATCAAATCGGCNCCTGCCAANCGTAGCTCTTTTTTGGAAGCGCTCCCTGTCAAAACGCCGATGCATACCAGACCAAGTTTNTTGCCGCATTCCATNTCTAATCGACCATCNCCAATTATCACAGCTTTTTCTTTGGTGCTTTCCATTTTCTGAATGGCTTGTTTTAAATGTCGAACGTCGGGTTTCAGGTAATCAGTGTCGTCGCGAGCCACCAGACAATCGATATAACTCAAAAGTTCTGGGAAAACACTTAAAACCGCCTCTCTACAATTACGTGTTACCACGCCTAGTTTGTATGCGTTGTTCCTAAGCTCGCGTAAAAGCTTTAAAACGCCTTCAAAAGGTTCAGTATTCTGTGCTTCAGTGAGCTCTATATCTTTAATCATTTGGTGTGCAGCGAAGGAGTATTCATTCGCGTCTTGCTTAGGGTCGTGATTCAAATATTGAGTTGCTGCGTTGATAACCTCGACGATATAGAGATCTTTATAGATAGTTTCTGGCACCGAATACTCTCTTGTAAGTTCGACCACTCTTCTTCTCATATCTGGGAGATCGAGGTTCGGTGCTAGCGTTCCGTCGAAGTCGAACAGAAGACAGTCTCGATTTTTTAAGATTGGAACAAGGGCTTGTTTTTTTTCTGGATTGGACACAGAGGAAGCTACGCTAAACCAGCCATTCTATTAGATTCGGCCCAGCAACTTTCTTGTAAGGATCGGTCCTGTGCAGCTTTGCTAACCTTAGCCGGTTTGCAGTTCTCCCAGTATAACCCTGAGGTAATCGACTCTCGAGGAGATAAGGCCAGATAAAGCGTGGTCCTCGCGCCCTTAATTGGGCTTGGTCCTATCTTCTTCCAGATCGAGTTCAAGCCTCTAAAAAATCCATTATGCGTAGGCACAATATTTGTGGCAATTGACCCTGGATGCAGGCAATGCGAAGCAATTGTCCCTTTGTGTTTTTCGGCGAAGTAGAAGGAAAACAAAATGTTTGCCAGCTTTGATCTTGCGTAAGCTTTGAACGCTTTATAGGGGCCTGATGTTTGGAAGTTATTTTCTGCAAATAGCTCTTTGGCGCTGCAAAAGTGGTGCGCCTTAGATGCTAGATTGATCACTTGTCCGCCCTTCAGCAGTTTTTCCAGTGATCGAGTTAAGAAAAACGGACCGATATGATTAACGGCTATCGACAACTCGAAACCATCTTGAGATAAACCATCTGTTGGGGCTATAAGGCCTGCGTTGTTAATTAATAAATCAATTCGATCGACTTCCTGTTTTAGTTTGTTTATGCAGGTTTGTATGGACTCTAGAGAGGCTAGATCGCATGGAATGGTTGTCACGTTTGAGTTTGGAGTCTCTAAATTGATTTGTCTGGTTAGACTTTGCGCTGCATCTGTATTTCTGCAGAGCATTATGAGCTGATGTCCTTGTTTGGCTAATTCTTTAGCTGTAACAAGACCAATACCATTGGTTGTGCCTGTGATGACGGTNATNGTCATGAGACGACACCTAGAGCGCCGCCATCTATTCTTATATTTTGGCCGGTAATAGCATCCGATGCGGGACTGCATAAAAAAGCNANTAAAGNGGCAACCTCNTNGCGNCGGACAATCCGGCCTATNGGAATGTTTTCCGCGATTTCATTTTCGATGGATTCCCATGAGCGGCTGCCACCTNTCCGNTTTTCCCTGTCCTCATAGCCTTTTTTTACTTCTGGCGTAAGGATCAGGCCAGGGGACACAACATTGGCAGTGATGCCGGTTTTAGCNAGCGCGCCCGCCAAACTGACCGTCATGGTCGCCAAAGCGCCCTTGGAGGAATAGTACGCAGNATTTTGGGGGTTAGGCCTCGTAGNACCTGTCGTNCCTAAGTTGATAACNCTTCCCCATTGATTTTTTTTCATAATCGGCAGAAGCCCTTTGGTTATTCTCTCTGCGGAGAGGACATTTTTCTCAAATGCTTTAAACCAAGCGGAGCTGTCTTCGTCATCCCAGGAGCTAGGCTCTGCNGTTCCATAGTTATTAACGAGAATATTAACTGGAAACTCTNTGGCAAAATCTATGAGTGATCCGCAACCATTTTCTGTGGTGATATCTGCGTTAAATGGAACACCGGCGCCCAANTCCTTAACCGCNTCTTCTGCCTGGTTAGGTTTCAATCCGTGAACAATGGTCTTTACTCCTTCCTTNAGCAGCGTGTCAGCGATTATCATTCCNGTGCCGCGAAAACTACCTGTCACAAGCGCAGTTTTTCCTNTCAGCTCTAGATCCATAAATTACCTAAATNCGGCAAANTAACAGATTACGCTTTAAAAGGGNATATAATGAGNTGTGGATTACTCCCTTNTTACNTTTTTCCTAGTTGTTGTTCTGTTTGGTAGCTATTTTCAATCGGTGACCGGATTTGCCATGGGCATGATTATCGTCTCTTTGCTTGGGGGATTGAGGNTTGTAGATATTCCAGTTCTNACAGCGGTAATCAGCCTACTGACAATTGTAAATGTTATTTTGGCTTTGAAAGGACGGCTTCATGAGGTAGATCGTCGTTTGTTTNTCTGGCTTGGTGTGGGTCAGGTACCAGCTATTTTTGTCGGTCTGAGTTTGATGAACTGGTTGGACTTAAATTCGAGATGGGTCTTGGAAGTTTGTCTCGGAGTATTTATTAGTCTAGGAAGTTTATCCATGGTCTTGAAGCCCGAACCCAATAAAGACCGGTCCAATCGCTTGACTACCTGGATATTTGGCACTTTAGGAGGGTTTGTGGGTGGTATGTTTTCAGCCAGTGGGCCTGTACTAGGTTGGTTTGGCTATCGCCAGCCCTTACCCATGGCCGTCATTCGCTCGACCTTGTTGGCCTGCTTCATACTGACAACAAGTACACGCACTATCTTAGTGGGAGCCGGCGGTGATTTAACCAGGGAGGTTTTGACCTTGGTTTTACTTGGCTTACCAATGGTAGTTTGTGGTACCTGGTTGGGTAGACGATTTCCGCCCAACTTATCAGAAACCAAAATAAAGCGGTTAGCCTTTGGNCTGATGCTCTTAATCGGCCTATGGATCACGGTAAGCTCTATTTCAACGGGAATTTTAGGTTAGATAATAGATGGTCGATGGTATATTTACATGTCTGACAACCATATCGGGACGACAAATGGTTAAGCCGCAATATGGGCTGAAGAGAATTGGGCCTTAATATGGCATCCGAGGNGACAGAGCTCGTGCTCAGTGACGAGGACTTTGAGGATATAAGACCCTATCAGGACTCAGAAGTTCCCGAGGTGATTCGACGTCTTGAGAACGATAAAGAGTTCATTTCTGTTCTGGCCACCAGTTTAATGCCATCGCGCTTTAGCCGCTCTTTGGTTGGCCGATATCTCAGCTTCCTCACCTTCAAATGGCAGACAAGATCTTTGTACTCAGTGGAACAGTGCCAGGATCTAATGTCCAAGTATTTTGAGAAATTGGTCACAAATACGATGGAGGGAATGACGGTAGACGGTTTGGATAAATTAGAAAAAAATCGCAGTTATTTATTCATCTCAAATCATCGAGATATTGTTTTGGATTCAGCATGTTTGAATTATTTTTTACGACAATCTGGTCATCAAACCGCGCGTGTCGCTGTTGGGGATAATCTATTTTCCTGGCCGTATGCAGCCGATTTAATGAGGGTTAACAAGAGTTTTATTGTNAAAAGAGGTGCTCCTACTTCAAGGGAGCGGTATCGACAAATGGTCAAGACTAGCGAGTTTGTGTGGCGTTCAATTAATCAGGGCCATTCTNTTTGGATCGCTCAAAAAGAAGGCAGATCAAAGGATGGTTACGATAGAACGGATCCAGCAGTTCTGAAGATGCTTGGTCTTGCTCATAAAGAGCANGGTGGTGTTGACGTGTTGCCATCGCGTGTTTCAATCGTCCCGGTCGCGATCAGTTATGAAATAGATCCTTGCGCTATCAAAAAGGCGCACGAACTAAGCCAAATCAAGCGAGAAGGGTTTTATGAAAAATCATCGGCCGAGGATTTAGAGAGCATGTTGCTTGGTATCGTCGGTTACAAAGGGCGAGTTCATCTATCGGTGACGAAACCGATTGAGGGTGACGTGGGTGGGCTAGATGAGTTGTGTTCTCAAATAGACAGGCAAATAGTGTCCGATTTGAAGATATACCCTACTCACTCTGAGGCTGCTTTTAGATTGTCATTATCTGATAAGTCTTTTGAAGGNTTGGGTTCTNCAGTTACGAATCAACCAAACGAGGCGCTACACGCTATGTTGGCTGATTTGGATGCTTGTCCTCAAGAGGAGCAACCATTTTTCCTCTTACAATATGCGAATTTGATAAAAAACGGGCGAGACCTATTTCCGAGTTTATAAATAGTAAAGAGGCTCCTCGAGTAATTTTGACTCTTGTTCTCTGAGCGTGAGTATATGATCTGACCAGTATTTAGAGGAGTTAAAGGTTGGGAAAGCGAGGGGGAATGCTGGATCCTCCCAACGTCTGCCTATCCATGCTGCGTGATGAATAATTCGAAGAGTCCGAAGTGCTTCTATTATCGATAAAGAGGAGGCATTGAAGTTATTAAACTCGTTATACGCATCAAGTATTATATTGATTTGACTAAGCTGTTCTTCTTTCTCCCCACTCAACAACATCCAAAGGTCTTGTATAGCTGGGCCATTAAGACAGTCATCAAAATCGACAAAGTGAGAAATCTCATTACGCCAAAGCACGTTGCCCATGTGGCAGTCTCCGTGAATCCTTATTTGATTGGTTTCAATCAGATTCGAGTCGATGTTGTTTAGAAGGTTTTCGGTGGTGCTCGCGTAGGATTCGACTAGTTCCGGGGGAAGGAAGTTACTGTCCAAGATGAACCGACGGCTGGAATTGCCTAATCTCTCAACTGAAAATTCTTGTCTGTGGTTAAAGCTTTTGCCCGATCCGATAGCGTGTATGCGNGCAATACTTCTGGATAAGACCTCTAGATCATNCTTGTTTTCGAGGTTTGGAGGATGTCCGCCCTGTCTGGGGAANACGGCGAAATAGTAATCTGCGTATTCAAATATTGTCTCTCCACTGATTCGCTGGGGCGCGACCACGCTGATCTCCTGTTCGATGAGTTCAAAAGAAAAATCGTGTTCTTCTTTGATGGCCTCGTAGTTCCAACGCCCTGGACGATAAAACTTGGTTATGTAGAAACCTTGATCCTCGGTCTGCGCTTGATAGACCCTGTTTTCATAACTGTTAAGTGCCAGCAGGCTGCCGTTCGGCCTGAGTCCTACTGATTCTAGTGCACTGAGGATGATCTCTGGGCTCAAATTTTCGAAAGGCTTGGACAAAGAAGAAGTCGCCCTAAATTTTCACGTTGGCTTCAAATGTTACCAAAAAATTCCAGCAATCCATTGACTGCATTTAGGATTTTGGTGAGCATGGCTTTTTAATTTGGCAGTAGTAAATTGATTTATTCGGCACCCGAAAAAGATGCGGAGTTTTTGCTATTTGACGTGTTTGATGTTGAACAGATTTGGAGCAAAATTGCCGATTTCAGAGATATCGATCGATCAACTATAGAGGCGATTATCGCTGAAGGATCTAGGCTCTCCGCTCAAACCTTGTTTGAGTCTTTTCAAGAATCTAAGCATTCAGGTTGCGACTGGAATGGCGGTCAGGTTTTAGCGCCAAAGGAATTTAAAAACGCCTTTAAAGAACTCACATCCGGTGGGTGGCTTGGGCTATCTGGAAATCCGAGATTTGGTGGTCAGGGCATGCCCAAGATGTTGGGTTGTTTAATTGAAGAGATGTTTTGGGCAAGCAACGCGAGTCTTTACCTCTATGGCACTTTGACCGTGGGGGCTTCCCTGTGTATCGATTCTCATGGTTCTGAGGATCAAAAAAAGGCCTATCTGGAAAAGTTATATTCTGGTCAGTGGACAGGCGCCATGGCGCTCACGGAATCTCATGCAGGTACAGATCTTGGAATCATAAAAACAAAGGCTGAGCCTGATGCGGATGGAAGCTATACGCTCACTGGTACGAAGATATTTATCACCAGTGGTGAGCATGATATGGCCGAGAATATTATTCATCTGGTGTTGGCGAAATTGCCAGATGCGCCACCCGGAACTAAAGGGATTTCGCTATTTATAGTTCCTAAGTTTCTCATGGATTCAAATGGGGACTTGAGTGAAAGAAATAGTTGGTCGAGCGGATCTTTGGAACACAAAATGGGTATTACGGGCAGCGCGACGTCAGTAATCAACTATGACAATGCCCGAGGGTTCCTTCTGGGAGAAGAAAATCAAGGGCTTAACGCGATGTTCACGATGATGAACTATGAGCGTCTATCTGTTGGGTTACAGGGATTAGGTTCAGGAGATTTGGCCTATCAGCAAGCGGCTCAATATGCGAAGGATCGTGTACAGGGAAGATCACCTCGAGGCCCTCAAAATGAGAATGGAGTGGCTGATTCTTTGTTGGTCCACCCTGACGTGCGCAGAATGCTGTTTACCCAGCGAGCTTACAATGAGGCGGGTCGCGCCTTTGGTCTTTTTGTAGGTATGCAGTTGGATCTTGCGAATCATGCTGATGACCCGGTGGCAAAACAGCTTGTTGATTTATTGACTCCAGTTGCGAAGGCCTTTTTGAGCGATAAAGGGTTTGAGGGAGCAGTTCTTGCGCAACAGGTATTTGGGGGCCACGGTTACATTAAAGAGTGGGGCGTAGAGCAAATTGTCCGAGATGCTCGGATTGCACAAATTTATGAAGGAACTAATGGGGTTCAGGCGCTTGATCTGGTGGCTAGAAAAGTCATCAAAGATGGAGGTCGAGCAGTTCAATCTTTCTTGGAATATGTGAGAAATACCAGAGTAGATCCAGGTTTCGAAGAAGTCCTGGAAGAAAATTTGAATAGGTTGGATTCCGTAACTCAAGGGATTGTTCGTCGAAGTCAGACCGACGTTGATTTACCTGGTGCGGTTTCAGCAGATTATTTGGAACTTTTTGGATTGGTCTGCTATGCCTGGTTATGGGCGAAAATGGTTCATCACGCGCCCAACGATGAATACGGATCTGCAAAAAAAGAGACTGCTCGTTTCTTTTTTCATCGGTTGCTTCCACGCACGGTTTTTTTAGAGCAGAGTATTGCGTCTAACTCCGATGTTGTTATGACGTTATCAGATGATGCCTTCTAGCGAACTCTATTTTCGTCTCTAGGTGATTTTCGGATAAACCCAGGGATGAGAAGCCGATAGTCCTCCATCCACTGGAATAGCTTGTCCATTTACATAGCTTGCCCTATCGCTGAGTAGGAAACATGCCATCTCTGCGATTTCACTGGGATTTCCNTANCGTCTAGTGGGGTTTATTTGGCCGATACGAGTTTCTGTNCCNTTTTCTCTTGCTCGGTCAAAGGTTGGCTTAGTCATCCCTGTTTCTATAAGCCCAGGGCAGATTCCATTGATTCTAACTCCNGTACCATACAGCTGATAGGCTACCGTCTGAACTATGCTGATTACGCCTGCTTTGCTCGCACTGTAATCAACGCCNCCAGCATTAGCACGAAGACCCGCAACTGAGGCAGTTGCAAGGATTGCACCGGTTCCCTGTTTAATGAAGTGAGGGATCGTATACTTTGCCGCTAGAAATACCCCAACTGTGTTGACGGCAAGGGTGCGCTGCCAATCCTCTACAGTCAGTTCGGTAAGCGGTTTGCCTCCTCCGGGAACTCCGGCGTTGGCATAGATTCCGTCAAT
Source organism: Gammaproteobacteria bacterium (assembly GCA_002727775.1). Taxonomy (GTDB): domain Bacteria; phylum Pseudomonadota; class Gammaproteobacteria; order Pseudomonadales; family Azotimanducaceae; genus UBA4421. The sequence goes on along the minus strand of PBUF01000042.1, from coordinate 15,561 downwards.
GCCGCCGAAACTTGTAACGGTTTCCCCGACAAAATTTTCAACTGAACTCTCCGAGCTGATATCGCTCTGGATAGCGATCGCGTCACCCCCGTTTTGTCGGATCTTTTCGGCGGTTTCCGAGACGGAGTCTGCGATGTCAACACAGCTTACTTTCGCTCCGTATTTAGCNGCTTGTAAGCTAGTCGCGCGACCGATGCCGCTTCCGGCGCCCGTAATAATTATTCGCTTTTGCTCTAACATCCTGCTCCCCTTTTGTATTGGTTTTTAAATTGACCACATCAGACACGATCTTGTTCGTCCAGGGCATGAGTTTAGCCCTAAATTCTCAGAAAAAGTTNACACCTTNNGTGGGCGTGAGATTTNTCGACATCGTAAANCGCAATTTTTATNCCTCGGGATTCTGATTTAGAAGTTATGACAGAACTATNGCTNAGAAAGACGTCCCACCAGTTTTCTGTGTATCCCCCCGAAGGCTCCGTTGCTCATCAAGACGATGTGNGTNTGNCTTTTTTTGTTAGAAAAGCTTTCTAGTTCATTTATCAACATTTCAAGGTCGTTGAAAATTCGGGACGGAGAGCTGGAAAGCTCGGCTACTTTTTCTAGATCCCATTTGATATTTTGTCCTTTGAACCAAAAGGTTTGATCTGCATCCTTGTTACATGAAACTAGGTCAGCTTGAAGTGCGCCCAGCGACATTGTGTGTGTGCGAGGTTCGATTACGGCTAGGATAAGCTCGTGCGGATATTGCTTTCTAATTCCTTCGAGAGTTTTTTTGATTGCACTAGGGTGATGGGCGAAGTCATCATATACGGTGATGGTGTCTGATCGATAAATGGTTTCTAGTCGCCTTTTTACTCCTTTGAAGGAACTCAATGCTTCACAGGCTTTGTCGACCGATACGCCGACGTGACTAGCAGCTGCAATCGCACTGAGCCCGTTGCACCGATTATGCTCTCCAAAGAGAGACCATCTGACTTGGCCTGCTAGTTTACCTTTTTCAAAGACCTGGAAGTTTGTGGCTTCTCCGTGGGAGGCCCAGTCACAGGACTTTGTTACTTGATCTGATTCGGTTTCTACTGACATTGTTTGGATTGTCTGATGAGGAGTCCAGCAACCCATGTCTAATGTTTCTTGAATGTTTTGGTCGTCAGCTGGCGTGATAATGAGTCCGTTACTCGGTATAGATCTAATTAGTAAGTGAAACTGATTCTGGATTTCTTTAATGGACGGGAAGATGTCCGCATGGTCATACTCTAAATTGTTAATGACTAGGGTTTTGGGACGATAGTGAACAAACTTGGATCGACGATCAAAAAAGCTAGTATCGTATTCGTCGGCTTCGACAACAAAAAAAGGAGATTTCCCAAGACGCGCAGAACAATTGAAGTTGGTTGGTGAGCCGCCGATCAGAAAGCCTGGTTCTAGTCCTGCTTTTTCAAGTATCCAGGCCAACATGCTCGCCGTAGTAGTTTTTCCATGGGTACCAGAAACAGCGATGACCCACTTGTCTCTTAAGATTTGGTTACCCAGCCATTCTGCGCCAGATACATAATCAAAGCCCTGATCTAATATGTACTCGATCGCCTGGTTACCGCGGGCCTGGTTGGCGTTGCCAATGACGATTTGATCAGGTGTTGGCGCTAGTTGAGCTGGATCAAAATGGTCGAACACTTCAATTTTTGCATCAGCTAATAAATCGCTCATAGGTGGGTAAATTTGATTGTCGCTCCCGGAGACACGGTAGCCCTGGCTTTTCGCCAGCTGAGCAAGGCTACCCATTAGCGTGCCGCCTATTCCAAGAAAGTAAATGTGCTGTTTCATATGAGACCTAACAGAAGCTCACTGAGCCTATAGGAGAACATNATTAGTATAAAGGCGCTGATGACGCCTATTCCTACGTGAATTTCGAANGATCGATGAAAGATAAATCCGTAAANAAAAATACTCCACANAGCTAGGACGGCAGTGAGAAGGCCTGTTATGGAATTTTCGGTNAACCCGAAAACNGATAAAAAAATAAGTGTNGCGAAAGTTATCAAAGCATCGCACCCCATGAAGGCGCTGATCGTTTGGTNAAACCGATGCGAGAAACTCCTCAGTCTCAAAACAGTCCAAATTAAAAGTATATTGATTAGAAGAATCAGCAAGGTACGGATCAGTGNCACCGACCACGGCTCTTGCGTGAGCAGGATGATNTTTGTCAGAGCACTTACNAGNACATTGATTACTATGCATGCCCGAGCGAGAAACGCGCTAACGGGAAGGGCATCAGGACCTTGTCGAAAAACCATAATCCAAAGAAAAGATTTAATAATCGTAATCATTTTGTTGCCTAAAATACGCAATTAAATTGTCGCACATGTTTGTCTCTTAACCGACAATAAGAATTTTAGTGCTTGCGAAATTGGAGATTTATAGATGGCTAGAGCAAATGCGTTCTACGCGCAGTCAGGAGGTGTCACTTCTGTCATAAACGCGAGTGCCTGTGGTGTGATTGAAACGGCAAGAAAGCACAAAAAACAAATAGGTCGTGTGTATGCCGGAAAAAATGGCATCTTGGGCGCACTGAAAGAAGAGCTAATTGATACCAGTCGTGAAACAAATAAATCGATCGCCGCTCTTAGATACACACCGAGCGGAGCCTTCGGTTCTTGTCGCTATAAACTAAAAGCGCCGGAAGCGGATGATAGAGAATATGCGAGGATCTTGGAGGTATTCAGGTCGCATAATATTCGATATTTTTTTTACAACGGCGGAGGGGACTCTCAAGATACAGCCGACAAATTGGCGAGCTATAGCAAGCGCAATGACTATGATTTGTCTTGCATTGGTATCCCCAAGACAGTGGATAACGATTTGCCCTTTACGGATTGTTGTCCTGGTTTTGGTTCAGTGGCCAAGTACGTCGCGATCGCAACTCGCGAAGCGAGTCTCGATGTGGCGTCAATGTGTGAAACATCCACAAAGGTTTTTGTCCTTGAAGTTATGGGCCGCCACGCGGGATGGATTGCCGCTTCCGGTGCCTTGGCCCAAGAAAAAATCGGTGATGCCCCTCAAATTATTCTGTTCCCTGAAGTGCCCTTTGTTGAAGCAGGCTTTTTGAGAACGGTTAAGCGCGCTGTAAATTCAAAAGGCTATTGTGTCATTGTTGTGTCTGAAGGAGTCCGAAGAAAAAATGGACGATTTCTTTCCGAGTCTGGATCGAAGGATGCTTTTGGGCATGTCCAGCTAGGTGGGGTTGCGCCGGTCATTGCAGACATGATCGGCCGAAAATTAGGCTACAAGAATCATTGGGCGGTGGCTGACTATTTACAACGTGCAGCCAGGCACATCGCGTCGGCGACGGATGTGGAACAGGCCTATTCCCTAGGGAAAGCGGCTGTAGAGTTGGCGATTTCCGGTCATGCTGGTGTTATGCCGATAATTAAACGAGTCAGCGACTCGCCGTACCGTTGGAAAATCGGTCACGAGAAACTCTCCAAAGTAGCGAATGTTGAACGTTTTCTCCCGAAGAGCTTCATTAGTCAGGATGGGTATGGGATAACGGCAAAAGCGAGACGTTATTTGGAGCCGTTGATTGCTGGCGAGGATTACCCTCCTTTCCGAGGCGGGATGCCTCAATATGTCAGGCTCAAAAATCTGCTGGTCGAAAAAAAATGCCCCGTCAAATGGTAAGAAAAAGAGGTGGAAAATCCTCAACGAAAAATAAAATGAACAGAGGTTTTGGGGTTGATTTATGTTATTGTGCCGCCCTTAATTACTTCGTAATTGAGTTGCTCGGGCATATACGGGCGAAATTTTTGAATTAACGTTTTAGGGGATGGGAATGTCAGAAAATGATGCTTTATTAGCTGCTTTGGCTGCGTCACTTCTTGCAATTGTGGCAGGNCTTTGGTTTTCCTCGGCAATAAGTAAGATGTCGGCGGGTAATGAGAGAATGCAGGAAATAGCAGGTGCTATTCAAGAAGGTGCGACCGCTTATTTAAATAGACAGTACACAACAATAGCGGGTGTTGGTGTTGTGATGTTTTTCATTTTGGGATTTGCGCTGGATTGGTATACCGCTATTGGGTTTCTGATCGGAGCGGTTTTTTCTGGTGCCGCGGGTTACATTGGGATGAATGTCTCGGTTAAAGCTAATGTCAGAACGGCGCAGGCTGCCTACTCAGGTATAGATGCGGCTTTCAACGTGGCGTTCCGAGGCGGCGCGGTAACCGGCCTTTTGGTGGTTGGNCTAGGCCTGCTCGGAATAAGTGGTTACTATTATTTGCTTAGATCGGTCCTTGGCGTATCTACAGATGACAGCTTGCATGCACTAATAGGACTGGCCTTTGGCGGCTCGTTGATTTCCATTTTTGCTAGGTTGGGTGGAGGCATCTTCACCAAAGGTGCTGACGTGGGGGCCGACCTGGTTGGCAAAATTGAAGCAGGAATTCCCGAAGACGATCCGAGAAACGCGGCGGTTATCGCAGACAACGTCGGTGACAACGTCGGTGACTGTGCTGGTATGGCAGCTGATTTGTTTGAAACCTATGCAGTGACCATTATCGCGACCATGCTGCTTGGCGGGATATTATTTGAAGGTGCAATGAGCCAGATAATCTATCCGCTNGTATTAGGNGCTGCGTCAATTATTGCTTCGGTGGTCGCATCGTTTTTCGTTAGAGCGAAAGAAGACGGCAAAGTAATGAATGCCCTGTANTTTGGTGTGATTGTNTCGGGAGTCATCGCGGCGGTACTGTTCTGGCTGGTGACCAACATGATGGGCATTGACCAAAATGTCTTTTGGGCCGCGATGATCGGACTGGCGCTTACAGCGTTTATGGTNTACGTCACTGAGTACTATACAAGTACTGAATACGGTCCTGTTCAGAAGATAGCCGATGCTTCAACAACAGGACACGCGACGAATATCATTGCTGGACTAGGTGTTTCAATGAAGGCAACTGCGTGGCCGGTTATTGCAGTATGTATAAGTATTTGGGGGTCCTACCAGTTAGCGGGTTTATATGGAATTGCTATTGCGGCGACTTCCATGCTTTCCCTCACTGGAATGATCGTAGCACTAGATGCCTTTGGCCCCATTACTGATAACGCAGGTGGTATAGCTGAAATGGCAGAATTGCCAGAAGAGATACGCGGCATTACGGACCCTCTCGATGCGGTTGGCAATACGACCAAAGCCGTAACCAAGGGGTACGCAATCGGTTCTGCTGGTTTAGCCGCGCTCGTTCTCTTCGCTGATTTCACGAATAATTTGGATGCGGATATTACCTTCAGCTTAAGTGATCCCGCAGTGATTATCGGCTTATTTATTGGAGGCATGGTTCCATATTTGTTTGGAGCTCTCGCTATGGAAGCTGTCGGTAGGGCGGCTGGTTCTGTGGTAACCGAAGTGCGCAGGCAGTTTAAAGAGATACCAGGGATCATGGATGGATCTAGTAAACCTGATTATTCGAAAGCCGTAGATCTTTTAACCCAGTCCGCGATCAAAGAGATGGTAATTCCATCGATATTGCCTATCGCTGTTCCTATAGTGTTGGCGGTCGTTATGAGCTTCTTGTTCGAAAACGGCGGAGTCTTGGCACTGGGAGGCCTCTTGATCGGAACCATAGTTACAGGATTGTTCGTAGCTATTTCAATGACCGTCGGCGGAGGTGCTTGGGATAATGCCAAGAAGTATGTCGAGGATGGTAACTGTGGCGGTAAAGGTTCTGAAGCCCACAATGCATCTATTACAGGCGACACGGTGGGAGACCCTTATAAGGATACAGCAGGTCCAGCGATCAACCCGTTAATAAAGATTATTAACTTGGTCGCTTTATTGTTGATACCTTTTTTATAGCAGAAAGGACTCGACCGCGGGTCGCTAGTTTTCAAGAAAAGCTATGCGGCCCGTTATCCCTTAACTAATAGATTCCTAAGATCAATGATGGCTGCGTTGGCTCTAGATACGTAGGAAGCCATGACCAAGGAGTGATTAGCTAGCAGCCCAAGGCCCTCTCCATTCAAGACGATAGGACTCCATAGCGCCGCTTGTGTTCCTTCAAGCTCTCTTATGATTTGTTGTAGGGAGACTCTGGCAGCCTTTTTATCGAGTACGTCTGCAAAGTCGATTTCCATGGCTTTAAGCATATGCATTGACGCCCAGCAGTATCCTCGAGTTTCATAAAAAATATTATCCAATTCCATCCACGGGGTTTTTACAAAACTATCTGCGGGTGTGCTGGTGGACTGACTGCTAGCTGAATCGCCTGAAAGCGACGTATCTAACTGTCTTTTGCCGACACTTGCTGAAAGACGAAGAGAGAGACTACCCAACCGGGTTTCAAGAGTAGCCAGCCATTTTTCCAGATTGTCTGCGCGAGAGTAAAACTGAGCGTCCGTTTCATTTTCATCGCCCAGCATGGAAAGATAATTCCGAAATAGGTCGATACCCTCTTGATATTCACTTTCGGTTTGAGGGAAAAGCCAGGAATTATTATCGAAAAAAAATCTACCTTCCGCTTCAGCTAGTATTGGGTTTTCAGCCGACTGGCTTTGAGATCGAGAAAAATCATTTCGAAAGACGCGCGCTGTGTCCCTCAGCAAGGTTAGACTGCCAAATTCCCATTCAGGAATATTGTCCATCAGGACGCCTGGCGGAAAAATATCGTTGGACAGGTATCCTCCGCGCTTATCAATGAGAGTTTCTGCAATGGTAATGAAAGTAGAAGCGCTGATGTAGCCTGTAGTCATTTGTCGACTAGCAGAAGCAGCGTTACTTGAGGCACGTTCAAGCACGTCAAATCGCTCTGGTTCCTTATCCCACCACCAACCTAGAGCACCAACGAGTAGAACGTAGGCGGCCAAGAAATAAATGCCAAGTTTGAAAAATCTTGTTGGGGATTTCGGATGAAAGTTTTTGTCTGCATTCATTGGCATTTTTGTTTCCTGAGTAACTTCTTAGCTTTGTTCTAGGGAAGCCTATGGCTTGACGCATTGTCGCTCAATTTGCATAGGTAGTCTCAGTTTGATTTGAGCCTTTATTTTGAGCTCTGCTTGATCGTTTTTGAGTAACTGATAGATCGATCTTCCCTGCTGGTCATTTGCTGCATAGATTATGAATCGGCAATCCCGCNTCTTCGCAAGGCTTCCGAATTTTGAGATGCTGTTTCGTGCAGCGTCGTCGATTTTCGGCCCATTGAGTTTAAGGGTGGATAGATCGCTATTAACTACAAGCTTAAGCTGGTTTTCAGTTGGAAGGATCGATGGGTGATTTTTGTCAACGAGTTTCGCCCGGTCTAACATTGATTTGGCCCGATTCAGCTGTCTTCGACCGATTGCTTGAATGGCTAGCTCGATGTAGCGCTCTACAACTTGTTCTAATCCTCGTTTTGCGTTTTCGTCGTCTGGATTGAGTTCAAGGGCCAAGGCGAGATATGCATAGGCACTTGTTTCTTTCGGATATAAAAGGTGATCTTGGCTTAAGGCCTGCTGNGCGTTCTCCAAGAGATTTTCAATTTGCTCATTTTTATTTTTTTTAGGAGTTTCCATGGGAGCCTCTCTGGGTGCTGACTCAAAGAAAGTTAATTGGCAACCCCATGGAATGGAAATTAAGAGTAAAAAAAAGCCAACAAACAGTNGCNTCATTATCTAAACCAGATTGCGTTTTTTTAGTATGATGCTCGATCGANGACTCTTCAGCAAACTGNCACGTNTAGNTCAGGCATAGGTTTGTTGGCTGGCCGTCGATTGGGCTGGGGATNGGTGAAGTTGCAGCGTNATGACANTAGAAAGAGCAAGAGGCAAGAGATTAATTTGAATTTGAGCATTAANACATCGTACAGAGGTCTGCTGTGCGTACTGAGTTTGACGGTCGCCCTGTTATTTAGTGGTGTGACCTCAGCGGAGGATAATTTTCGGCTACCGGCAGAAGGCGCTCCTACTTTTGTTGACTCCGGCTCTGAATTTTTACCAGTTTCGAAAGCATTCATACCAAATTTGGTTCTAAAGGATTCTGCGCGTATTGAAGTAAACTGGTTTATCGAGGACGGTTACTACTTATACAAGCACCGATTCAAAGTAACTCCCATAACCGAAGAAGTGCGAGTTGAAGAACTAAATATCCTGCCGGGATTGCGCAAAGTAGATGAATGGTTCGGTGAGGTGGAAGTTTACTATTCCACTGCCCAGCTCGGTTTTAGTTTAGATGGCTTACAGAGCTCTGAATCCGTTGAATTTGAGCTTAGCTATCAGGGGTGCGCAGAAGCTGGTTTGTGTTATCCGCCCGTTACTCAGCGTTACGTACTATCAAATGGTGAATTTCTAGAGGCATCAAAAGAGGTTCGNGGTCAAGCGAATGTAGAGCTAGAAAAACGTGAGGAGCAGAAGTTAGCGGACGCCTTGCTCAAGGAGTCCGTTGGTTGGAGCCTCTTCCTGTTTTTTATAGGAGGGATAGCCCTGGCGTTTACACCATGTGTTTTCCCGATGATCCCAATATTATCCAGTATCATTGTCGGACAGGGGTCGGATTTACCACGATACAGGGCCTTCGCGCTTTCTGGGTCGTATGTTGCGGGGATGGCAATTACCTACGCGATAATTGGCACTTTGGTTGGAGTTTTTGGCGCCCAACTGAACTTGCAAGCCGCATTGCAAACGACTCCCATACTGCTTTTCAGCGCCTCGTTATTTGTGATTTTGTCATTGGCGATGTTTGGGTTTTATGAGCTGCAGTTGCCCGTAAGCTGGCAAAACAAACTTAATGAATTAAGCAGTCTTCAAAGCGGAGGTAAATATGTATCCGTCTTTATAATGGGAGCGCTTTCTAGTTTGGTTATTTCTCCTTGCATCTCAGCTCCACTAGTTGGAGGTCTTTTGTATATTTCGCAAACCCAAGACGCCCTTTTGGGGGGCTTAGCGCTTCTAAGCCTTGGTTTTGGTATGGGTGTGCCGCTAATGGTGGTCGGAGTTGTGGGAGGCGTCTGGTTTCCCAGGGCAGGTGCCTGGATGGATCAGGTAAAGGGTCTTTTTGGGTTTTTGTTGATTGGCGTCGCGATATGGTTGATCGAGCGTCTAGTCGAAGATTCGGTGGCTATGATTTTGTGGGGTTTATTGTTCATTGGTGCTGCTGTTTATTTTGGGGCCTTCGAGTTGCGAGCAAGGAAGCCGGTCGAGAAGTTAGTTCAGTTTGTGGGGGTGGTCGTGGCTATCTGGGGCGGCGCCATCTTGGTTGGCAGTAGTTTGGGTAGCTCCAGCATATATGATCCATTGGAAGGTTTGAGAATCTCTAGCGCTCCTCAGAATGCTTCCGATATGGAAGAGAAAGGCTGGCAAACGGTGAAAACTCTTGAAGAGGTACAAAATTTTCTAGAACAAAATGATAGGCCGGTCATTCTCGATGTTTACGCTGATTGGTGTATTTCCTGCAAGATTATGGAGAAAAACGTATTTACCGAATCCAGAGTTCGAGAAGGTTTGCGGGAATTTGGGTTGCTGAGAGTCGATGTTACGGCCAACGATGAGCTAGATAGAGAATTGCTCTCCCATTTTGGACTATTCGGCCCGCCTACGTTAGCATTTTTTACTAGAGATGGTAGCGAGATAACAGAAGTTAGGATACAGGGCGAAATAGATGCTGACGCATTTTCAAAACATTTGAGCGGAATATCAGAGATTTCCAAGATCTAAAATCGGCTAAAATGCAGCTAAAATTGCATATTTTGGCCTAAATCTGTATAAAAAGAAAAACACAAACAAATGTGTGACTTGAAGGGAACTATTCCTTATGAAGAACATTTTACTGTTGAATGGTCCGAATCTGAATTTACTCGGAAAGAGAGAGCCAGATATCTATGGAACGGAATCGCTGGAGAGCATCACTGATGTACTGGTGCATGAGGCCGAAAACCTTGGTTTAGAGCTAATTTCCTTCCAGAGCAATGCAGAGCATGAGCTTGTCGATAAGATTCAGGCGGTACCAGATCTAGGGGTACAATTCATTCTAATTAACCCTGGTGCGCTGACGCATACTAGCGTGTCTCTCAGGGATGCGTTGCTTGGTGTCGGAGTGCCTTTCATCGAGGTTCATTTATCCAATGTCTATTCGAGAGAGTCTTTTCGACAACACTCATATTTAAGTGATGTTGCGTTGGGGGTGATTACTGGGTTTGGATCTCAGGGCTACTCCTTTGCCTTGCATGCAGCTTCTAGGTATTTGGGTCAGAGAGAGGATTGAGCAGATGGACTTAAGAAAAGTTAAAAAATTGATTGAGTTGGCAGAAGAATCAGATCTGGCGGAAATAGAAGTCTCTGGCTCCGATGAATCAGTTCGCATTGTCAGAAATCGAACTCGTGTTGAATCACAACCAGATTTAATGCAATCAATCTCAGCGAAGGAGGGCGTGAATCAGACGCCGCAGGCGCCCGCCTTGGACCTAAGGTCAAAAAGTCAATTGGACTCCGTAAACTCTCCAATGGCCGGAACATTTTATGCAGCGCCAAGTCCTGACGAGGCGCCGTTTGTCGAAATCGGACAGGAGATAGTGCGGGGGGATGTGGTCTGTATCATAGAGAGTATGAAGATGATGCATGAAATAAAATCACCTCGAAGTGGAAAGATTGTGCGTGTTTGCGTAAACAATGGAGAACCGGTTGGTACCGCAGACCCTTTATTTGAAATACGTTGAAGTACCTCTCGATAAGTATTGATGTCAAAGCGGATGAAGTCGAAGAATTAGAAGCCATCATTGAAGGGTACGGTTGCCTAGCCTGCGTCATCAGCTCTAGCACAGACGAGTCCAGTGCCGAAGAAATTTATGAGACTGCGCCGGGTGAGGTCCGTTTGTGGTTAACCAATAAGCTCATTGCGTATTTTGCTATCGACCAGAACATTATTGGATTAGGTGAGCAACTCTCTGCCTTTGATCCTGATATCTCTCAACGAATGTCTTTTGAGTATGTTGAGCTCGATAGCTCGGATAATGAAAGTTCTTTTCTTTCAGTTAACAAAATTATTGGTAACAAACTTCATATCAAGCCAAAAAAAAGTAAACCTCAGATAAAACCAGAGACAGATCTTTATATTCTATATTTGGATCCGGGATTGGCTTTTGGTAGCGGCGAACATCCCACAACAGAGCTTTGTCTTGAGTGGTTGACAGNCCAGCAGTTGCGGGGCAAAAACGCCCTGGACTATGGATGTGGATCTGGGATATTAGGAATTGCGGCGAGCTTATTAGGAGCAAGTAGCGTATGCGTCGACTATGACCAACAGGCGCTAGTTGCTACTGAGCAAAACGCGGCGTTCAATGAACTTACGAAGAATGAATTGACTGTAATGCATTCCTCCAAGCTCGGCCTCGAGGAACACAGACATTCTTTTGATGTGATTTTAGCGAACATCCTGGCGAAACCCCTTATTGACCTGTCGGACATGATGNTCAANTTGTTAGCGCCTGGGGGGAAGATAGTGTTGTCTGGGATTTTAGAAGAGCAAGCTGATTGGGTAGCAGAAAGTTACAAAGAACTGAGCTTTGGAAAAACTCTGGTTAAACAAGGTTGGGCGCGTCTCGAAGCAGAAAAAGTTGAACAAAATCTNCGCCTTTGATTATCTAGACAATGGATTGCATCATTCGACTTGTGCTTATTTATCTCGAAATTTTATTCAAATCAGTATGAAACGGATGGTGTTCTTTTTTTTGTTAGTTCTTTCTTTGCCTCTGCATCTATGGATAGGGTTTCCTGACTATGCCAGGAGCGAGTATCTTAGACCGCTATATGAATCGATGTGTTCCGTCCTTAATTGTTCTTTGCCTTTGTTAAAAAAAACCAGCGCAATTGAATTAAANGAAATGCGCGTTCGTTACCTCGAAGAGGAAAAATTTGTTCCGGTGTTACAATTTAGCCTGGTCAATAGAGCGAATTACCACAACACCTACCCTAGGTGTCGATTGGTGTTTAAAGATTTGGATGACGTAGAGTTATCGGATGTTGAGTTCCATTCGAAAGAGTTCTCTATGAACTATCGAGAGCATGAAGGTATGCCCGTAGGCATCCCCGTNGAATTTTTGGTTCCACTTGAAGAGCCTCCGATTAAAGCAGTCAACTATGAATTGTTTTTAATGTAGGCTCTCATTGTTTTAATGGCGTTTATTTATAAGGAGGTTCGTTGTGTTGGGATACGTGACTATTGGTGTTAATGACATGGATAAAGCAGTTCAATTTTACGATGGTTTGCTCGGTGAAATTGGTGCTCGTCAACTGTTCGGCCAGGATCGAATCAAGTTCTACGGTACAGGTCCAGGAGAATCAATGATAGCAATTTGTCTACCCTATGACGAAAATGCNCCCGCAGCAGGTAACGGAAACATGATCGCGATTCCAGGTGGATCACGGGAGGGTGTAGACAAACTATACGCCAAGGCTATGGAGCTGGGAGCGAGTGACGAAGGCGAACCCGGGGAAAGGTTACCTGTTTTTTATGGGGCGTACGTAAGGGACTTAGATGGTAATAAGCTTTGTTTCTATGAAATGAAGATGTAGATCTTTTNGGTTTAGAATTATTGAGTTGTTTTGTTGTTTGATTCGGTTTTAAACGTTGGCGGTGTGCTAGCACGTAACGGGATTGCGCTTGCTCCGATGGCTGGAGTCGCAGATGTACCGTTTAGACAGCTCGCTTGGGAATTGGGAGCCGGGTATTTGGTGAGCGAAATGGTGTCTAGCTTGGATCATTTATGGGATACCAAGAAAAATCGCCTACGTCGGGTTTCGTTGAAAGGTGTTTATCCGAATGTGATCCAAATAGCAGGAAGCGACCCTATTGAGTTATCTGAAACGGCCAAGAAAGTAGTGGACGAGGGCGCGGACATAGTCGATATAAATTTCGGTTGTCCAGCAAAGAAGGTCTGCAAAAAGTTCGTTGGGTCGGCTCTTTTGGATGACATTCCGCGAATCGGTCGTATCGTCGAGGCGGTTGTTGGATCTGTATCTGTGCCTGTTACGATTAAGACTAGGATTGGCTCAACGCCAAGCGATCTTATGGGGATTGAAGCGTCTTACATTGCCCAGGAAGCGGGGGCCCAGTTGGTGGTTATGCACAGCCGAAGCCGCGCTTGCCGTTTTAAGGGTCCTGTTGATCATGAAAAGACGGCGAAATTAAAGTCTCGGCTTAAGATACCGTTTTTTGTGAACGGTGATATTTCATCGAGACATTCAGCGTCCTTGGCGCTCCAAGAATCAGGAGCAGATGGCGTGATGGTGGGGCGAGGCGCAGTTGGTCAGCCTTGGATTTTTCGTGAGCTTTTGGGAGAAGAGGAACTTAGTTTGCCCGAAAAGTGGAGGATTGTGAGACGTCACTTAAGTCTTTCTTATGACTTTTATGGGAAAGCCGCGGGGCTGAAGATGATGAAAAAGCACATCAAGGCCTATCTCATTAAGTTGGGATGTGAAGACCTTTCGGCGAGAGCGATGAAATTGGAAGACCCTGATGTTATGAGGCGCTTATTGAGCGTGGATCAGATGCAACAAGAATTTAGAACGGAACAATTTAGGAAAAGCGATTGAAAGTAACCAGAGCGCTTATCAGCGTATCGAATAAAGAGGGGTTGGAAGAACTGGCCCGTCGGTTGGTTGATCAGGGAATAGAGCTGATCTCGACTGGGGGAACTCATCATGTTCTCCAGGAGTCTGGTATTCCCGTCAAAGAGATCTCTAAGTTCACGGGTTTTCCAGAGATGATGGATGGTCGGGTAAAAACCCTGCACCCTAGGGTGCATGGTGGTATTTTGGGTCGACGGGGCGTTGACGACAAAATCATGTCTGAAAATGGTATAGGCCCCATCGATATGGTTGTAGTTAATCTTTATCCCTTCGCTGAAACCATCGCGCGAGAGGATTGCACCGAAGATTTGGCGATTGAGAATATAGATATTGGTGGTCCCGCGATGATTCGGTCGTCGGCTAAGAATTTCCGTGATGTCATTGTTGTGGTTGATCCTTCAGATTATGAAGCGGTTATTAGCCGGGTTGCTTCTGGCGACTGTTCACTAGAATTTAGAAGAGAGTTGGCCGTGAAAGCCTTCCGGCATACTGCTAAATATGATTCGATTGTCTCGGCATACTTAGGTCAAGCCGAGTCATTTCCTGGTTCTCTCACATTGTCCTATGACAAAGTGGAAGAACTACGTTACGGAGAAAACCCCCATCAGCAAGCGGCCTTTTACAGGGAGAGTAATGCTGCTAGCAGCGGAGTGATCGCTAATTATAGGCAACTACATGGCAAGGAGTTGTCGTACAACAACATAGCAGATACCGACGCCGCGTTAGAGTGCGTCAAAGTTTTTGAAGACCCTGCCTGCGTGATTGTGAAGCATGCTAATCCTTGCGGTGTCAGCGTTGCTCCTACGTTGTTAAAGGCTTACGAACTAGCCTTCTCTACAGATCCGACTTCTGCTTTCGGAGGCATTGTTGCATTTAATCGGGGTGTAGATGCAGGGACTATGAGCAAGGTGTTGGAAAATCAGTTTGTCGAGGTTCTTATAGCGCCAGCGATCGACGAAGCCGCCTTAGAGATTGCAGAGACAAAAAAGAATGTGCGTTTGCTTGAATGTGGTGACCTGGNGGCTGGCTCAGACTTGATGTCCTATAAAAAGGTGGGNGGGGGACTGCTGGTTCAAAANTCTGATTTANTGAGTCTATCGCCCGAGATGTTAAAGGTAGTGAGTAAGGTATCGCCNACAGAAGAGCAAATGAGAGACCTGCTTTTTGCCTGGAAGGTGGCTTGGTTCGTCAAAAGTAATGCGATCGTTTATGCGCGGAATCTAAAAACAGTTGGCGTTGGCGCTGGCCAGATGAGTAGAGTAGTAAGTGCCAAGATCGCGGGCTTAAAGGCCAAAGAGGAAGGGCTCGAGGTCACGGGTTCGGTGATGGCATCAGATGCTTTTTTTCCATTTCGAGACGGCATTGACGCTGCTGCAAAGGAAGGAATTGTTGCGGTTATTCAGCCCGGAGGGTCCATGCGGGATAAAGAAGTCATTGAAGCCGCGGATGAACACGAAATTGCAATGGTCTTCACCGGCACGCGACATTTTCGTCATTGATGGGCGTGCCAGGAAATAGTCTATGAGAGTACTGGTGATAGGATCTGGAGGAAGAGAGCATGCTCTAGCGTGGAAGTTGAGTCTATCTGATCGGGTGACCGAGGTTTTGGTTGCTCCAGGCAATGCTGGAACGGCGCTAGAAGCGAAGGTTAGGAATCTTGAGGTCGACACGAACGATTTTACTGGTTTGATTGACCGTGCCTTGGCTGAGAGGGTTGATTTCACTCTAGTTGGGCCTGAAATTCCGCTGGTCGAGGGTATTGTTGATGCGTTTCAGGGTGCTGGGTTGCGAATTTTTGGTCCGACCAAGAAGGCGGCTCAGCTTGAAGGGTCCAAGTCTTTTACCAAATTATTTCTCGATAAGTACGCGATTCCCACTGCCGAGTTTCAAACCTTCCATGAATTGGATTCACCTACCGAGTATGTGGAAGCTCGTGGAATTCCCATTGTGATCAAGGCGGATGGCCTAGCTGCTGGGAAG
>PBUF01000041.1 GCA_002727775.1 Gammaproteobacteria bacterium | reverse complement strand
CGGGGATGCTGCCGATACGGATACAGCGCAAGCGCCGGACGCTCCTGCGAGCGACGATGGCGGTACGCCATGGTGGGCTGGCGCGTCGGAGGAAGACGGCGAAGCGGAGGATTGAGCGACAGCAAGCATGGCTTGCACCATCGGCTGACTGAGCAGCGTGTCTGGTATACAAATTTCTAACTGCTCTCGGATAGTGAACTAGTCCTCTCCCATTGGGCGCCTTACGATTTTCTCTTTCCCAACCGGGCCCATCAGGACCAAGAGGACCACCCTTTTCCAATTGATCACGAAAAAACCGCTCCATATGTCGGTGTCCACCCCTCAAAACACCGAGGTTCCCTGATCCAAGGCTCATCTGATCCGATAACGCGATGCCTACCAAAGCCGTAAAATTCATAATGTTTGCGTTGAATTCAGGATTGGTTTTGTTCACACCATTGGTGCTCTTGCTTGCATTCCAGGCCTTGAGCTTTTCACCCCGCAAACGAGTGCCAACCCTGGGGACCGCGGTACCTCCATTCCAAAGACCGTCCAGGTGCCCTGTCCAGCCATAGTACGGCGTATCTTTGTCTAAATAACCGTATTCGTTGGTGGCATCACCAGTGTCGGACGGAAAAAGGGTTGCCAGTTGGGCAGAGCGTACCGGTAGAACCTTTGAGCCAAGCGCTTTTTCAAGGATCTTTTTCAAATCGGTTTTATTGAACAGATCAATAAAGACCTCTCCCTCGCCCGCAACAAAGATAGAACGCGTCGCTTCGACTAATCCATCCATTTTCCGGGTTTTTACAGAGACTCCTACNTGACTAATCGCCGAGCCCATACGCAGAAACATTTCTCTTCTGGCAGCGAAAACTTTTTCAGCAGGTACGACCCCTGGGATCTTTAAATAACCTTGNCTGTAAAAGCGTNTCGATTGACCAACGTCCACTAATCTCTCCTAAGAAAAGATGCTCGCAGGAGCAAAAAAGTAGCTCCCNACGCAAAGAGGATAATAGCTAGCGGGACAATCCACAAAACAGGTCGGTTTTTCATCCCGTTTAACATCACTTGTCGTCCCTGGTTATAACCCTCAGGCACTNCTAGTACGCCATTTTTTTNCTCCCAGGNTTCGTATTCGGCTCTCATTCGATCAAAAACATCCGGCTGCTCNTCTGACAGATCATATTGCTCAGCTGGATCTTTAACTAGGTTNAATAACATCCACCGATCTAATTGATCGTCAGTTCTGTTATAAACCAGTTTGTATGGGCCCATGAATAATGCCTTGTTACCCCCTAGCTCGTACCCCACTACTTCNTCNTNACCTCTAATTTTATTGGAGGANCCATTAAGTACGGGCACCAGGGTTTTGCCTGGTAAGTTTTGAAATTCCTTTGATCCAGCCATATCCAGGATTGTTGGCGCAATGTCGGTCGCCCAGACAAATTCATGGAAAACTCGGCCTGGTTTACTCGCAAGCGGCTTGCCGTCAACANTGCCTGAAATGACCAGCGGNACCCTCATACCCCCTTCACTNGNATGAAATTTAAACCAGGAAAGCGGTCCAACAGATGCGCTAGCCCATGATGGACCGATATTCACGAAACTTCCCCTCTCTCCTAGTCTCTCGATATCATTGTGGTATCCATTGGTTTTCAACCAGAAAGATAACAAGAGCTTAGGGATGAAAGGCGCCGTAGGGTCAACAGCTATCGATCCTTCAGCGCCATTGTCAGACAAAAATAAAAATACGGTATTGTCCAGCTTACCAACCTGGTCGAGATAATCGATCAAACGTCCAACTTCAAAGTCCATAGATTCCACCATGCCGGCATAAACCTGCATGGCTTTCGTGAAATAATTTCTGTCGCTTGCATTCAAATCAACCCAGGAAACAGCGGTAGGCGCCAAGTTAACCGGGAACTCCCTTTCGAGTATGTTCATCTTTGCAAGTCCTTTAGACCGCTCCTCTGCTAAAGCCTCCCATCCATCAAAGTACATCTGCTTATAACGATCCCGATATTCGGCTGGCGCTTGAACCGGTATGTGCACCGCCATAAAAGACACAAAGGCAAAGAAAGGATTGTCTTGGGGNCCCTCATCTAAGTACTGGATAGTCTTATCGACAATATAAGAAGACGAGTAATAATCTTCGGGAAGTCTGACCCTCTCTCCGTCCTCAAACCAATTGGCCGAGCCGTAAATTGGCAGGTAAGGCTTTTGTTCCCAGTTATCTGAACCCGTATCCGCCATGGAAAGGCTACGATGAAAGCCCCGGGCAAACGGCAAACGTTCCTCGTCCATACCCAAATGCCATTTGCCCGCAAAGTAATTTCGATAAGATTTGCGCTCTAACATTTCTGCGATGGTCTCAAAATCTTTAGACAAAACACCTTGATAGTTCGGCTCGCGAATTTGACTACCGGGTATCGCTTCAGGGATGTTCGGAACACCGACAAGGTGACTGTCATGGCCGGTCACCAACATTGCTCGAGTAGGCGCACAGCTGGCTGCAGTGTGGTAGCTAGAAAAACGTAATCCCTCATAGGCCAGTCTGTCTAGGTTTGGAGTCGCTATCTCGCTTCCGTAAGAGCCCAGATCCGAGAAGCCCAGGTCGTCCGCCAAAATTAAAACAATATTCGGTGAGCGTTCTGCCTGGGTTATAAGCGGCAACCCAAAAACCGAAATGAGGAGGAATCCAAATACGAGTCTCAACATTCGGAAAGTTTGCATCATCGGCCATAAATTCTTAATCAGGTTAAGAACCGTACAAAAGATAGCTCATCGAGTAAACGCCAGACAATTAAATTAGAAATAACTAGAATAATCACTCAAAGAGGGAGCAACGAATATGAGCATGTCTGACGAACTAGAAGGGAAAGTGTCACTGGTAACCGGTGGATCTGGAGATATCGGCAGCGCGATCGCCAAGCGTCTCGGCCAATCAGGCTCTACCGTTGTCATTACTTACGTTGGCGCCGAAGACCTCGCGAGTCAGACTGTTGACGAGATAAAGGCCGAGGGAGGAAACGCTTCAGCATTACGCCTAGATCAAAGAGACCCAAATGAAATTGAAGCGATCATTAGTCAAATCTCTCAAGATCAGGGAAGACTGGACATTCTGGTAAACAACGCCGCCTGGAATATTGGTATCCCTTTCCCAAACCTGGAGGAGTTGACCGCAGAAATCTGGGATCGAGTGCTGGAAACCAACCTCCGGGCACCCTTTCTCTTAGCAAGAGCTGCCGCCTCGCTTCTGAAGGCCGACGGCGGGGGACACATAGTCAACATCTCATCAGCTGGTGGCATCTCACCGGGGTCAAGCAGTATCGCCTATTCCTCAAGTAAAGCTGGTCTAAACCATCTAACCCGGTGCCTCGCCGTGGCTATGTCACCAGACGTCGCCGTAAACTGCGTTGCCCCTGGTTTGGTTGAGAATACGAGAATGGCAAACCGTTTACCGGATGCTGTATCGAATGCGGCTCGCAAACAGGCCATACTCGGTAAGGTCGGCCAAACTGAAGATATTGCCGAACAAGTTCTGACGTTTGTCACTTCAACCTCGGTCACAGGTCAGACAATCGTGATCGATGGAGGACTCCCTGGTTCAATGCGTTAGACGCCTATGCTTCCTAGAAATAGGGTAGACCTTGCGTTTCAACATACAAAGAATAAACAGATTGGGACGCCGTTATGAACAAGCGGTTTCGTTTTAACCCACCGAATGCCAGATTAGAAACCACCTCAGGCAGGTGGATGATCCCGATCTTGTCGCCATCCGCTGAAAAAACAAATACTCCATCATGTTCTTCTCCGCCCCACCCACTGCTAGTCCAGACATTGCCGTTTGTATCTACCCGAAAGCCATCGGACATCGAGGCCCCCATGTCACAAAACACGCGCCTTTTCGATAGTGTTTTNCCGGTCACCTCAAAGACCGAAATCTGTTTAGGATGGTTTTTTACATGTGAAGCGCCNGTATCGGAAACATAAAGGCGAGAATAATCTGGNGAGAACGCCAAGCCATTGGGTTTCTCAAGTTCTTCATCGACTACCACACAGTTTCCTGTCTCGGGCTCTAAACGGTAGACACGAGTTGGCAGCTCGAGTTCCGCTAAATGCCCTTCATAAAAACCGTGAATGCCATAGCCCGGATCAGTAAACCAAACAGAGCCATCAGGATGAACCACAACATCATTAGGCGCGTTTAGTGGCTTCCCCTCAAATTGGTCA
Organism: Gammaproteobacteria bacterium; assembly: GCA_002727775.1. Classification (GTDB taxonomy): domain Bacteria; phylum Pseudomonadota; class Gammaproteobacteria; order Pseudomonadales; family Azotimanducaceae; genus UBA4421. The sequence goes on along the minus strand of PBUF01000041.1, from coordinate 6,041 downwards.
ATCAGTACGGTTATGGTCCCATCGTGTTCTGTTCGAGTCACGCGTCGGCTATCGTGCTCNCAGGTAATCAACCTACCTTGGCGATCTCGCGTNTTTCCATTGGAGTAATGACTATCTTGTCTGTAAATNGAGACTTCACCACTATCCTCTGACCATTGCATCATCCGATTGTTTGGAATATCGCTCCAGATCAAAGATCGACGATCACCAAACCAAACTGGCCCTTCATTCCACCTTCCGCCGGTCCAAAGTCTCTCCAGCGTACTACTCCCAATCACGAGCCTGGAAAATCGACTATCCAATATTTCGACAGCAGGGTCCGGATACCTGACCGGCAAGTTCCAGTCTCTATCCATCCGTCGATCCTTCATTGTCACCTCCGGTTTATTCCATGCCTAATCGAACTTCGGGACCGCATCGAGTAATCTCTTTGTGTAAGAATCCTGAGGGGCTTCACAAACTTGTTCAGCTAATCCAGTCTCAACGATTTTGCCCTGGTGCATCACAGTAACGTCATCGCAAAAAAATCTCACCACTTCGATATTGTGGCTTATGAAAAGATAGGTTAAGTCCATTTGCTGTCGCAACTCATCCAGCAGTTTTAGCACCTGGGCCTGAACTCGAACATCCAGAGCGCTCGTGACCTCATCNCAAACAATGAATTTTGGNTTTAANACNAATGCTCTNGCGANACCAATTCGCTGCCGCTGGCCTCCTGAAAATTCATGGGGGAATCGAGTTAGCATCGACCGATCTAGGCCNACCTGTTCNAGAGTCTGCGAAGCNAGCTCAAGCCGGTCAAGATNACTTTCNCCAATCCCATGCGATTGCATCGGCTCAGTCAATATGGTCGCTATTGTCAGTCTGGGGTTNAGGGATGACTGCGGATCCTGAAAGACAAACTGCAAGTCTCTTCGAAACGGTTTCATTTCTTTCCNATTGAGCTTGGTCAAGTCACTTCCTTGATAATTGACTGCGCCCTCGGTTGCTCCAATTAATCCTAGAATTGCTCTCCCGAGCGTAGTCTTACCAGAACCTGATTCGCCGACGACGGCCATGGCCCGGCCTGGATAAATTTTCAAGTTCACTCCGTCTACGGCCTTCACATCATCCACATGTCGTTGCAGCAATCCTTTTCTAATAGGGAAATACACCTTTAATTGTTCGATGCTGAGNAGNGGGGATTCCGTAACCACCGCATTGGTGCTACGACGCGTCATTTTCTGAGGCAATGACGCAATCAGTTCTTTGGTGTATTCATGCTTGGGATTATAAAGGACCNCATCCTTTGTGCCCTGTTCCACGAGTTGCCCTTGTTGCATCACTCCGACGCGNTCGGCTATTTGAGCGACTACACTAAGGTCATGGGTAATGAANAGTAACGTGGTGTTCCGCTCTTCCTGCAGTTTCTTGAGAAGTTTTAAAATTTGCGCCTGTATAGTTACATCAAGCGCTGTAGTNGGNTCATCGGCTATCAGCAAATCAGGCTCACAGGCCAATGCGATNGCTATCATAACCCTTTGTCTTTGGCCTCCCGATAGCCTGTGTGGATACTCAGAAATGCGTACTTCGGGATCTGGCAGCTCAACCTGAGCTAACAGGTCCAGAGCTTTCGCCTTCGCCGATTCTCCTTCCAGTCCCAAGTGTAATGACATAGTTTCCATTATTTGCTCACCGATCGTCTGCACCGGATTAAGCGCNGTCATCGGTTCCTGAAAAATCATCGAGATGCGGGACCCTCGCAATTTTTCCAGCACAGGTTTTTCNGAATTAAGAATCGATATGCCCGCATCAGCTTCCTNNNCACTTGGATAGAAAGTAATCGCCCCAGAAGGATGATTCGCTAAATCAGGCAACAAGCCGACCATGGATAAGCCCGTAACACTCTTACCTGAACCAGACTCACCCACTAAACAATAAGTTTCTCCTGGATATAACTCGAAAGAAATCCCTCGAACCGCTAATGATGCCTGTTCTCCCACTCCAAATTGCGTTTCGAGCTCGCGGATAGCTAACAGTGGTTCCATAATCAATTGCTCAATTGGGTTGCTGCTGTAATCGGGGATCAATAGCGTCTCTTAACGCTTCTCCGATCAAAGTGTAGGCGAATAGCGTCAGGAAAATCGCAAGCCCTGGAAAAGTCGCCATCCATATCGCAATAGACCCACCCGGACCAACCGCTTGGTTGAGCATTGCAGCCCAACTGGGCTGATCAATTGCTCCGAGACCCAGAAAACTCAAGGTCGCCTCAACCAAAATCGCTGAGGCCATTCCAAAACTACTAAGGACTAATAAAGGAGCGATTCCATTTGGCAGCATGTGTCTAAATAAAATCGAGCCCAAAGACAAACCACTGGCTTCGGCCGCTTGGACAAAATCCTGTTGCCTTAACTTGAGAAACTCAGCTCTCAAAAACCGCGCATAGCCCGGCCACCCGGTCAGGCCAATGATCAACATTATGAGGTAAATATTACGCCCAAAAAAAGCAACCACGGTCAAAATGAGGAACAAGGATGGAATTGACTCAAAAATCTCCAGAAACCTCATCATAATGATGTCCACCCAACCCGAGTAGAAACCCATGACACCCCCGTATAGCACACCGATAATCAGAGAGGTAAATGTAGCAACTAAACCAATACCGAGTGCTATTCGGCTACCGTAAATCATCCGGCTCAACACATCTGCCCCGTCTTCATCTGTTCCGAGGAAATGCTTGGCACTCGGAGCTTTAAGCGGGGAGGGGTCATCTCTCAGTCGATCGGTCGGAGAATAAGGTATCGGCGCAAAGTAGGCTGATTCGATTTCTCCCGAAGACAGGCCCTCTCTGTATTGATCGTAAATTACGGCTTTGGGGCTTGAAACCGAAAATGAACTAACAAACGATATCAATATACTCGCCAAAATAATCAGACAGATCCGCTTCCATCCTTCTAGTCTCTTGAGGCTCAACCAAATCAAAATGCCGCTAAAAAAAGACGACAACAGAGCGACATCGATCCAGGTAAGGTGCGTGGCCATGGGACTAGAAAACGTTCCATCAACCACCATCAGGAAGGGGTGGGAGTTGGAAATGATCGGCGCAAAAACCGCACTGATGATCATGATCACAATCCAGACCAAACCTAACTTCGCGCCTATATTAGAAAAGACGTCACGGATCACCTTCGCACTAAAACTTTGGTCCATACCGTCTTCAGGAACCGTGGGGCTATTCATAACTCACCCTCGGGTCTGCTATCGCATAGCAAATGTCCACAATCAAATAAGAGATCAACGTTAATATCGAAGTAATTAAAGTGATCGAGAGAACCACCTCTCGATCTCGGACCATTACCGAATCAACGACGAGTCTTCCCATGCCATCGATAGAGAAAATTGTTTCGACCACCACCGATCCCACCAAAAGTCCTGGGATGATGCCTGCAGTGATGGTAATCAGCGGTAANAGACTGTTTCTAAATACGTGATTCCAAAGCACACTAGCCTCAGACGCGCCTTTTGCTCTTGCCGTTCGCGCATAGTCTGACTGCAAGTTTTCTAGGACCGAGGTTCTAGTCAATTTCGATAAAAACGCCAGACTTGAATAACTCAAACACAGTAAAGGAAGAAAAAGGTGCCACAACATATCCAAGAGATAACCCCTCTCAAGGCCATCCCCGCCTAGNGATGGCAGGAAAGTCCAGGTATCGGACTCAAGGCTATGGAGGCCCGAAGTAGGAAACCAGTNTAGGTACTCCTTGCTAGACAGAAAGACAATGCACAATGTCCCAACCCATATCACTGGCAAAGAGTACAACGCTAAATTAGTCGTGCCCACGCCAATATCAAACACACTGCCCCGATAACGTGCGCTATAAACTCCCAAAATAATCGAAAAAGTGTAGATGAAGGGAACACTTAATAAGTTAAGCAGCAAAGTGATTGGCAACGCATCCGAAATTAACTCTGTGACGGGGCGGTTCTTGGCAAAACTCATCCCCAGATCCGGCGTTTTAAAACCGAAATAGCTTTCTGAGTTGCTGTTTTTTTCGAAACCAAGCGGAGAGACATTATTAAGCCATCTGAGATATTGCTGAGGTAATGGTTTATCAAGTCCATAACGCTCATTGATATAGGCCTGCATGGCCGCCCTTTCCTCTGGCCTTAAATCACCGCCGCGAGTCAGCAGACTTGCTCCGACTCCACCTGGAGCCATAGCCATGATCGAGAACACCATAATTGTGATTCCCAACAAGGTTGGGAAAATTAGTAATAGCCTACGCAGTATGTAATTTATCACGATCGATTAATTGCTATATCGCTGCTGTCCTTGNGTGACATACCATTCTAACGGCATTCTCCATAAACCACCTCGATTTAAACCAGAGCGGACGGTCCTGACGTTCTCAAAACGCCCGTCCACGAATGCCAGGGATTTACGCCAAGTGAGATAGGTATAAGGCTGATCTTCCCAAATAATTTCATGTGCTCTATGCCAATGGGCCATGCGTTTCTCTTCGTCTAACTCGCCTCTTGCTAATTCGATGGCCTGGTCCAAGTCGGCACTTTTATAATTCATGAAGTTGTCGCCNCCTGGCTCCGTTTGGGAGGAGTGCAACATCTGGTAAACATCCACCTCGAAACCAGCAGTCCAGGCGAGGCTAATCGCATCAAAATTTTTCTTATCCAAAGCCTCTATCATCATGGGCCACTGGGTGGGAACCGGCTCCATTAGAATGCCAGCACGNACGTATGAATCTTTTAANAGAAGCATCATTCTCTTGTANTCATCGCTACCAGATGGGTAGGTCAATTCAAAAGAAAAGGGCTGCCCATCNTCCGACTCAATCACTCCATCACCATCTCGATCAACAAACCCTGCTTCCCTTAACAATCGTTTTGCTTTTTCGAGGTCATAGTCGCGGGTCGGGAGCGACTTGTTCATCTGGCTTCCNAAAGGGTTAAAAGGTCCATTCGCCGCTTCCGCATAACCAAGATAGATTTCGTCTATGATCCTTTTACGGTCNGTAAGATAAGTCATCGCTTGTCTAACTTTGGGGTTTGCGAAGGCTGTCGGTTTCCCCTCTTTTAGTTGATTCCANGCAATGTAGGAATAGCCCCCTCTAGGGTTGAAGTATTCAAAATTATGGGTGCGCTCGACGATTGCTTTATCTTCAAGCAAATCTCGATACTCAAGGGGGCGAGCACCGTAGACATCAAGGTCGCCATTCTTAAATTCAGTCAACCGTGCCGTATCAGTCGTAATCGTTTGAAAAATCAACTTTGAAAAGGTGCCTGGGAAAACCCCCCAATAACGCTCGTTAGCAACTAGCTCCAGAGTCTGGCCGGGCACCCAGTCCTCGACATTAGCCAGACGATAAGGCCCTGAGCCAAAGAGTAGATTAGTCGATGTATTATAGACCTCAGCTTGCTCGACATTCTCCAGATACTTACCATAGAAATGCTCCGCCAGAATGGGCATCTGCGCGACAATCTCAAAGCTCTCGAAATAGGGCTCTTTCATCTCAAAGGTCACCTGATCACCACTGGCTTTCACCGACTCAACCCGGTTGAAGTAAGCCCTGACTCTAGGAGCCGCGATTTTACTATCCATGAAAAAACGAAAGGTGAACTCGACGTCCTTAGCGGTCAGTGGCCTGCCATCAGCAAACCGAACACCCTCTCGAATCTTGAAAAGGTAGTTTAGGCCATCGTCTGATGCCGTCCATTCAGACGCAACAAGAGGTAGCCACTCCAGAGTTTCGGGATCTCTGGTCGCAAGCGTATCCAGTACCAACTGGTGGATTATGGCTGCATATGCATCTCCCGCTATATAAGGAGTCATCGTGGGAGAGGCAACCGAAAACGCCTCAACAATCCAGTCTCCGCGTGCGTAGTCTGATCTACCTCTGACCTCCGCAAGTCGAGAGAAACCTTGCCAGGAAGCATCAGCGCCCGAACCCACCAACTCAGCTGAATTATCTAAAGCCCCTCCCATGCGTATTTGGCGTCTTAGCTCGGACAGGTCTTTACCTTGTTCCTCGATTTGTTTTTCCACT
>PBUF01000040.1 GCA_002727775.1 Gammaproteobacteria bacterium | reverse complement strand
GTCGCTAATGAGGAACCTCACACCGAAGGCGGCGGAGACGAAGACGTTGTCATACTTTTCAGTTTGAGACCGTACGACGCTGAAATCCCTATCTATGAGATTCTCGATGAGAATCGTGATGTTGCGGCGACAATGAACTTCAACGCATTAAAGGAGTTGCACGAGTCTAAAGCCGCATAGGATTTCTTATCGCAGACCAGATTGCTGCGTCAAGCGGGTACTCGCTTGGCGCGGTAGCCTTTTACACGCCATAGCGATCGCCGGACAATATAGGGTTATCTTGTCAGTAATTGAGTAACCTCGACAAATAATCCTAATAAAAAGAAATTGTTGAATACATTCCTCAGCTAATGTACTTTCGCGCCCATGAGAGAGAACTTGCGGCATTTATTCTTCTTGGTAGGTGCAATTTGCGTCGTTTCGCTTGCCCTGCATCCATTATCGCACATAGAAGATGAATTCACTGTATCTGAGGATCATGAGAGTGAATGCCAGCTCTGTAGCAACCTGGAAGACGGTGTAGAGCAACAATCAAGTAACCAGGCGGAATCTAAGTGGCAGCTCTCTCCAAATTCTAGTCCTGCGCGATCAGCGCTCCCCTCTCTCTTAACGACATTCGAGGCAAGAGCGCCCCCAGCATAAAACTTCTTTCAGATTTTTGTTTTTTTACTGTTTAGGAGTTTGTAATGAATGGACATTTATCCATTTCAAAAGCTATAAGCTTTATTATTCTCTTCATTCCTTTCGTCAGTGTTACAGCAGACGACGAAGCGATAGAAGAAATTATCGTAACCGCCTCATTTATAGATGAAGCGTTAAGCGAATTAGGCACCCCTCTTCATGTCATCGACGGAGAGAGCGTCACCAACGGTGCCTCGCTGAGCATCGGCGCGACGATCGAAGACTTGCTAGGCGTTTCATCCAGCGATTTTGGTTCGGCTGTCGGCCAACCCATCATCCGAGGGATGTCAGGAAGCCGAGTCAAGATTCTTAACAACGGCATGGTCATTCGAGACGTATCCGGCCTCGGAGTCGACCACATAAACGACGTCGATATGAACCAGATCCAGCAAATCGAAATAGTCCGAGGGCCCTCCTCGCTACTCTATTCAAATGGAGTCATCGGAGGAATCGTCAACATCGTGGACGACACGATCGCTCGAAAGGACTTTTCAGAATCCAAGATCAGAGTAGGTCTCGAGGGGCAGTCGGTTAACGATGGCAACGCCTATGATCTGTCTTTTCAGGACAATCTGGGAGGCGTCAACGTCAGCGCCGCCTTCAAAGAGTCTAACTTCGGTAATTTCGACATTCCCGACGGCGCCGTTCTTCACACCGAAGACGAACACGACGATCACGATGACCATGACGACGAACACGAAGATGAACACGAAGAGGAAGGCCATCACGATGAAAATCTAGGCTACCTCAGTAATTCTGACTGGGAGTCGAAATCCAGCAAGATCGGCCTATCCAAGGCTGGTGACTGGGGTTACGTTGGACTCTCTCGAGGAAAGGTTGAGAACGTCTATGGCGTGCCTTTTCACGGAGACGGTCACGAAGGCCATGGTCATGGAGCTCACGACGATGATCATGACGAGCACGACGATGATCACGACGAACACGAAGACGAGCATGAGGACGAGCACGAAGACGAGCACGCCGAAGAAGGACATGGCGGCGACTCTCATGAAGGCGAAAGGATTTTTGCGGCAACCGAGTCGGAAACTTTCAACCTAGAAGGCTCACAAAATCTTGGCGACGGTTTTTTAAAGAAAATCGACTATCACTTCAGAAACTCTGACTATGCGCACACCGAGCAACATGCGGAAGAAGAAGGTCACGAAGAGGAAGGACACGAAGGGCACCACGAAGAGGGCCCGACCACCTTCGCAACGGAAGCCAGAGAGTATGGCGCCATCTTTGACTTAAGTAATGATCTGCTAGATCAGAAATTCGTCATCAATTTCGTTGAACAAGAAGAGTCGATCATAGGCGATGAAGCGTTTATGAATCCAAGCGACAGCGAGGAACTCACCCTGGGTTATTACCTCAGCAAGGACTTCGATCTCTTTCACGTGGACTTCGGTATCAGACATGACCGAATAAACAGGAAAGGCTCGATCTCTATCGAAGAAGCTCATGACGATCACGACGACGATCATGATGACGATCACGACGAGGACCACGACGACGATCATGACGAAGATCACGACGAGGACCACGATGAGCACGAGGACGAACACGAAGATGAGCACGAACATGAAGAAGGTCACGTAGAGACCACTAACTACGACCGTGACATGAACAACACGAGCTTTGCTTTGAGCATCAGAAGAGACTTCACAGACGCTCTGGATGCGACCTTGAGCTTTTCAAGCGTAGAACGCGCTCCTTCGGCTATAGAGCTATACATGAATGGCCCTCACTGGGTGACAGGAAGGCTTGAAGTGGGCAACGTCAACCTGGAGTCAGAAAAGGCGAATAACGTCGACCTGACAGTGAACTTTGACAAGGCCGGGTTCTTTGGCACGTTCACCTATTTCAGAAATGACGTGGATAACTACATCTACCTCATGGACGAGACAGAGGAAGAGCATGAAGAGCATGACGATCACGATGATCACGGCGGGCTTATCCTGGCGAATTACCTGCAGAACGATGCTGAACTCTCAGGATACGAGATCGAGATTGGTAAGGTCTTTGAATTGAACAAAGGTAACCTGTCTGTGTCTTTTGCCAGAGATTCAGTCGATGCTGAATTCACGGATGGCAGCAACATCCCACGAATGGTCCCTGACAGAAACATCTACTCGGTGTCTTATAGCTATGATGATCTCTTCCTGGGACTCAAGCTTAAAGACGTCGAAGAGCAAGATGAAATTGGGATCAACGAGACGGTTACCAGTGGTTTTCAAATGTTGAACTTGAACATTTCTAAAACCTTTGACCTGACCGATAGCAATCAACTGAGTGTGTCTATCTTCGCCAAAAACCTTTTGGACGAAGTCGCAAGAAACCACTCGTCGTTTGTTAAGAATGAAGTACCGCTACCAGGACGCAATTTCGGGCTCAAGCTCAACCTCAAATTGTAACCTCTACACTAGCGGTTGCCCGCACACCAAAAGGGGCTGTCAAAACAGCCCCTTTTTTTATCCCCGCAACAAAACCTATAATCGCACTGCTACAACCCACATAAGGATAAGTCATGGAAATTCTGGCTCCAATGCTCGGCATGATTACGCTTACCGGCCTAATGGTCGTCGTCTTATACGCAACTAGAGCTCCGCTCATTATCAAATTCTGGGGTAATGCACAGGGTGCCAGACACTCCGAAGATTTAAGGCCTCAGCTACCCGACCGCCTAAGATACGTCACCGACAATTACAATCACTTGTTCGAACAGCCGGTGTTATTTTATGCGGTGGTGGTCTANATCTTTCTTTCTAACCACTCAGACAGTCTGCACGTCCAGTTGGCCTGGGGNTANGTTGGCTTGCGAGTNATCCACTCGATCATCCATCTCACCAGCAACAACGTTTCCTGGCGAGCGACGGTCTTTGGATTATCGAGTCTATGCCTGGTTGCAATGATTATTCGAGAGCTANTGGCAGTATTCTAGAACCCTTCTGTTAGGCTGCGGCTAACTCGCCNGAAGNTTTTGCATCCCTGGCGTGTCGGTAGCTCATCCAGATCANGAACTGAAGGCCGAAGAGCAGTGCGGACGCTAAAAGATGAGTCGGTTGAACGAAGGCCGGCATTCCCAGNTGGCCCAGAGTNGCGCCAGATGCTATCGCAANNGACACCACCACGATCATCCCGAGAGCGAGCTTCGTCAAGCTGTGATCAAACCCAAGCGATCNATATAGAAGCCAGCCCATCCATAGATTGGCGAATAACACGACAGCTGAGAAGGACCTATGGACATAGAAAAACCAGGGCATCGCCTGAACCCATGTNGAGCGTAGCTCTTCGCCCTGGGCNTTACTNATGTAATCGGTCATCTCTCTGACCTGGGTCCCCATGGCGATCTGACATATNGTGAAGAAAAGCACCGCGTAGAGTAATTTTTCAAAATGNGGGTCAATCGAAGAGATCGGCTGNGATTCCATAATTCCTCTTCTCGCCTGTGCCATCNCAAAAATCAGCACACCGACAATCGCGAGCGCCATCAGCATATGAATGGTGATCATGCCCGGTTGAAGGTTCGACCCGACAACCTTGGCCCCGAGCCAGCCCTGAAAGCCGACCATGAAAAACGCGGCAATCGAGGCTATCGCAATGGAACGATCATATTTTCTTAAAGGCCAGGAAATCCAGGCGGTAGCAAAAATGAGCAAGCCGATCGTGGCCCCCACCAATCGATTGAAGTATTCGGTCCACGTTTTCACAACGTTAAAGCGAGTTTCCGCGTATCCGCGCTCCGCATAAATCTCCTGGTAGTTCGAGGGCAACTGTGACTCCGCTGTCGGAGGTATCCACTGCCCAAAACAGGTCGGCCAGTCTGGACAGCCCATGCCTGCACCCGAAGCGCGTACGCTAGCGCCTACCAAGAACAAGAAATACACGGCTATCACCGTAATGAGAGCTATCCGTCGATATCTGATCAGCGCCCTCTCGGTCGCCTCACTTTCATGAGCGAAATCCATTAATAGTTACTTCCTAATTGTTCAAAAAATGCAGGATCCCGAAATCGGAATCTGTCCCAGCCGCAGGCGTGTATTTTAATCAAAGACACATCAAAGGTCATCGAATTTAACTTACAAACCCATGCAATTTGCGTAGCGGGTAACCGTGGCGGGCCAGTCCGAAAAAACACCGGACACCTGTGCTCGTCGGTGAAGCGCATCAAGTACCAACAAGCGATCAGAATCCTGGGATGAAAACCCCGCAATGTCCGACAGGCGCGACTCCATCGTCCAGGTGATCAGCTTCAGTCCCGATTGAATCGCGTACCTCGCGTAGGCAGTCTCTCGCAAATCCCCATTGTGGTCTTGCTTCAATAACATGGGTATCGGCGGCGCGATGTATCTCAGGCCTTTGTTGAATAGCTTTTCCATATCTGTTCTGCTCGGCAGAAAGAGCGGATTGCGCCCTCTTCCGTCTAGATACACCACATTGTTAGCATAATCGGGATGGCTGGTTAACCAGTGATCAACTACGCGAGAGTCAAAGGATTGCGGAAACACTGTTGACGCCTCAACCTCTAGACTTCGATATTCTTCCAACAACATATCGGCGTATTGCTCAAGGGATAAGCCCATTGCCCTCAGGCTTGTAGCGTCCATCTTTTTCAGCTCAGGGATGTACTTTCTACCGCGCTTGCCAATCAGACCAATGCTTTCCTTGTGGCTTAGTAACGTGCCGCATCCCACTTGAGTCATGTCAGGATTTAACGGGGGACGGTCCTGCAGATATTGATCGACAGAGGCCGCTCTCAAATCGACGCGATCAGCTCGCCCGCACAGGGATTTAAATTCTTTGAGGGTGATATCGCTCACACAACACCTTGCCGAGGCATTCCTGCCGCTCTCCCAAGCCTCGAAAGGCTCGGTGCAGGAGCTGGATAAATCGGTTTGCAGAATATTAGTGGTCCTGTGGAGATCACACTGTGAATGACGGCAGACCAGCTGCCTGTCCTTGGTCAANACCGCATCGCACTCTATCGAGCCCGCACCCATTTCAATTGCAGCGAGATAACCTTCTNGAGTGTGCTCGGGGAAACCTAAAGGCGCGCCTCTGTGGCTTATTGAGAATTCGCTTANTCTTAAGGGCGCTGACGAACACGNCGANAGCTCGTTTTTGAGAGANCCGCTTGGCAAACCTTCAACCAGGGTTTTAAAACGGTTGCTGTAATCGGAGGCAACTGTCGCGTGCACAGTTAAACCAATAAACGCAATGCAGAGACAAAGCGCCCTAATCAAGCTGCCTCAGCATCTGGCTCAAGGCCTATGAAGTCCTCGTAGACGTAATCTTTGCCTCGCCCAAAGACAGGGATTTCTAAATCGCGCAGTTCAGGATGGATAATCTGTATCTCCCAGTAGACGGTAATACCATAGGAACCAATCATTAACTGGGGGTAAAGCTTCTCAAACATGATGGAAAAATCGACCAGATCATGGGGAAGATACTTATCTATATCGGCCCCCGCGGGCATATCCTTTATCTTGGCCTCATAGACGGTATGCCCATTGAAGGGTTCATATCCCCTAACCCAGCGGTCTGGTGCGTTGTGCCTGTATTCCAGATACTTATAGCGCTCCATGTTACAGCAGACGATCTTTATCGTAGCTCCCGATAAATCCAGATCGACTTGTCCCTTAAGCAAGGATCTCAATTCATATGTCCCACCCTTCCTGATCACTTGAAAAGGGTTTTTCCGTTTGACCGATGCGTAATTTTTAAGGCTACCCCAAAACTGGCGAACCATAAAAACCAAGGGCGTGATCCATAATGCCATCCAAAAAAAGACCACTTCAGGCGAGCCTGGCCCGTCTTTCGATGAGTCCATCATCCCCGCTCCCACAACAAATAAGAAAACCGATGCCGACAGGAGACCTAATTGAATCATCCCGATTTTCAGTTTTGCTTTGGAGCTCAGCGCTTGGAAATTTCTGAGTAAGTCCATGTCATCGTAAGGATAGATTAGAGCTCTTGCCATCCCAAAGCGATCTTTACCAGGTATCGGTAATGCAACCGGGAGCGTCAGGCTTTCACCCGAGTCGACCAACTCTACAAGCACTTCGTGCGTCATCTTCATTACTGAACCAGTAAAGTCGTAGGCCCTCAGCGCGCCCAAATCCAACTCTAGGTCGCGATCTGTCAACAGAACTTCCTGACTAAATAATATAGACCGAGCAGAGTTGTTTTTTTCTCGAGCGCGAATACCTTCCCATTTTTTTCGTTGCGCGATTGCCGCAACCGTCACTCGAGCCCTGACCTCATCAAACTGCGCGTCGGTCTTAGAGATGATAAGGACAAAGCCCGAAGCAGCTCCCTGCTTTGGAATTACTTCTACCTTTACGGTTTGTTCAGGACTATTCATAAGAGGACCGAGCATAATCCCGATTCGGGGTGCCCTCAAGCTAACAGAAATGTAGAACCCGGCTCGTATTCACGCAACTGATTGATCTATGCGTGGTAGACTCGCTTACACGAGGAGAGAGGAACGCTACGCTAGGCTGCTCCTACCTTGGCGGTTTCTAACTGTTCCTTAAGTAACTGTAGCTCTTGCCATAGCTCTGACGGGACCTGATCACCAAAGCTCTTGTAGTACTCTTCGATCAAAGGAATCTCTGAAAGCCAGCCCTCTACGTCCACCTTAAGAAGCGTCGCAATTTCATCCTGCGACAAATCCAGACCCGAAAAATCTAGGCCATCGAGCGTAGGCAATCTGCCTATCGGTGTTTCTACCGCTTCAGCGGTCCCTTCACAGCGATTGAAGATCCACTCCAATACTCTAGAATTTTCTCCAAAACCAGGCCAAATAAAACTGCCTTCCTGGTCTTTTCGAAACCAGTTGACGTAATAGATTCCAGGCATTTTGGCACCATCTTGCTTACCCATGGTAATCCAGTGCTGCCAGTAGTCAGCCATGTTGTACCCGCAAAAAGGCAGCATTGCCATCGGATCCCTTCTCAGTTCACCAATACTTCCAGACGCCGCGGCCGTCTTTTCGGATGCGACAATCGACCCAAAGAAGGTGCCTTGATTCCAGCTGTTCGCTTCATTCACCAGCGGTACGACCGTTGCTCGCCTACCTCCAAAGAGAATTGCGCTGATGGGCACTCCTTGTAAGTCTTCCCATTCATCCGCGATCGCGGGACACTGGGCCGCAGACACCGTAAACCTGGCGTTGGGGTGAGCAGCTGGAGTCTCGTTATTAGGTGTCCAGTCATTTCCTCGCCAGTCAATAAGATGGTCAGGCGGCTCAGAAGTCATCCCTTCCCACCAGACATCACCTTCATCGGTTTCTCCGACATTGGTAAAAATGCAATTGCCGTGCAGGGTCAACATCGCGTTGGGATTTGTATCCATACCTGTCCCAGGCGCCACCCCAAAAAATCCTGCTTCTGGATTAATAGCATAGAGTTGTCCATCCTCTCCAAACTTCATCCAGCAAATGTCGTCACCCACCGTTTCGACTTTCCATCCGGGCATAGATGGAATCAACATTGCCAGATTAGTCTTTCCACAGGCACTAGGAAAAGCTCCTGCGATATAACGGTGAGCGCCCTGTGGGCTCGTTATTTTCAAAATTAACATGTGCTCGGCAAGCCAACCTTCATCTCTTGCCATGGTCGATGCGATCCTCAAGGCAAAACACTTTTTCCCAAGAAGAGCGTTTCCGCCGTACCCAGAGCCAAAACTCCAGATCTCTCTTGAAGCTGGAAAATGCGCGATATAAAGATTCTCAGGGTTGCATGGCCATGGAACATCTTCTGCCCCATCCACGAGCGGTTTGCCGACGGAATGAACGCAAGGAACAAAAGCTCCATCTTCTCCCAGCTCATCAATCACTGCTGAGCCGACCCGAGTCATAATGTGCATACTCGCAACAACGTAAGGAGAATCGGAGATCTCGACTCCGATATGCGCTATCGGGGAGCCCACCGGGCCCATGCTGAACGGTATAACGAACATAGTGCGACCACGCATACAACCTTCAAACAGGCCGTTTAACGTTTCTCGCATTTGATTTGGTTCAGACCAATTATTTGTTGGCCCTGCCTCTTCAGGCAAATCACTGCAAATGAAGGTTCTACTTTCNACTCTCGCCACATCGGCNGGGTCTGACCTGACTAGATAACTGTTCGGACGAAGATCAGGATTAAGCGGCTTCGCNACNCCTGCCCCTTCCAGCAGGNCCATCATCTCNNNATATTCTTCTGGACTCCCATCACACACTCTTATCGAATCAGGCTGGCATAGAGTCTTAATTTGTTCTATCCACTGATTTAACCGCTCATGTTGTGTCATCAAATACTTCCAGATTCCCCAATGTTTCTGTTTCTTCTTATCTAGGTCCTAACTTACCTACCCGACTTTTGATCAATAGATAATCTGCTCGATTAAGGTTAAGCCTTATGACTNATCAATGACGCTTTCGGTTATTCTTTTCTCTNGTCGACTAGAGGTTATGAATAAGAATCGCTGATATTTTCAAAGACGCCCCGTAACCCGGGCGCAATTATACAAATTCATCATCAAGTCACAAAACGAATAATAGTGAAATAACATATTCTAAAGACTCAATCTTGTAAAAACAGACTACGCCGTCTGATTACTTCGTAATTTGACCAATTAACGGACCTNTCGACCCTATGTTTCAATCCGCTTAGAGAATGAGTAAAGCAAACAAGCACCGGAGTCGCCGGTCGCCCAGTTCGATCGCCACAACGGGACGGGTCTCAAGGAAATCGATTCCATCATCTGATTTAGCTGATCGCGAAATTCCTTTTTATAAAATTCTTTTTCATCCGGAACTATAAATTTCGCAGACACGGGCGCTTCCAGCTCACAAATTTCTCTTAGCCCGACCACCGCATGCTTGTCTTCTCTTCGCTGATCCTCTCCTACAACGTAGGATAGCTTGCACAACTTTTGGTTGACTCGCTGCTTCGACATATCGAGCTGTCCCGTAACGACCTCACTCAACTCATTGAACACTCCGAGTGTTTCACTGTCAGCTAATTCTGCACCTAGCTCTTCTCTTTGATCCTCAGGCTGATTATAAAAGTTACCCAACTCCTCGAACTCTTGATCGGACACTCTGCTGACTTGTGATGGCGAGGGAAGCACAGGCAACAGATACAAAACCGCCCGCGCATCAAACGAGCCCGCAGTTACCACAGAGAAGTACGTGTTTTCATTCTTGACCACCGAGAAAAAGTCATCTGTCTCTGGCCCCTCGACAATAGATATATAAAAGCGCTCCATATACGAGCTCACGCAAGCCTCTTTACGTTGGGCCTCTGTCAAAGGCTTATCCTCAAAATCACATCCAGACAAAAGTATTGCTAGACCGCAGATCAGAAGTCGACCAAACCTGTCAAAACGCCTCAGTCTGCTGAAAAACACCCCATTAAGATTTCTAATCAATAGCCTGTTCCTATAAAAAATGACATTTAAATCAATGCGAGAAACGCATGCAATCACCTGAATCGAATCTCAAAGGGCGGTCTTTCCAGAACTTTATTATCATGCGCATCCCAGGCCTGGCGNTCTTCTTCATAGGGCGCTTCTCTAACCGCAGTCTGTTCTCCTATCATCATTGTCTCGCGCTTGTCNCCATAAGACGGCCAACTACCCAAGGTGTCACTTGACGGGTCACCGGTTTTCGCAAAATTAGTCCAGGCATCCATGACCGCATTAGCCAAGCCTGCGGCTGCAGGCCCCTGACCAAACGCGGTTGCATGGTCCTGATCTATCTCATGTGTACCAAAAACAAACCCTAGCTCAATGCCATGATTCGCGCCCGCCGCACCATCGCCCGCCGGAGTCGACCAGGTAACAATATAGTGATAGGAGGGCTGATGTTTTCTTTGAGCCTCAANAAGCCTTATGCAGGGTATCCTCATAGTCGCATCGGTAATTATCGCACTAGCCACCTCAGCATCCCCTACTCTNGCTAAACGCTTCATCCTGGACTGCCGATAAAGTTCGATCATATCCTTTGTCTCTATCCCATAAGCGGACTTGCTGACAACTTCTTCGACCTCTTCCTGAGAAGCACCCGGCGCGACTGCCGCGGCCATCTCATCGCGTGTTGTCCCGGCCATCAGTACGACCTCACTCGATGCCCCATCAGCAATCAGATCAAGCACAGANCCAGGCAGAGTATCTCCATCGATCACNGCCCTGTGATAACGGTTAGCCTCTCCTTGTCCGGTCATTAGAGCTGCTATGCTTCTGACAAAGGAGGAGCCTGCAGATAACACCTTNTCGGCAGGAAGCGCNCTCAAAGCCTCGGCGTCAGTTGGATCATTCGCGACGTCGTTTAAAAATTCTCGACCAAGATCCGCAGCNTGATCTAACGATAGAGCAGCATTAGAGACCCCACTCTGGGCGATCGCCTTGTGAAACAGCCCCTTTGCCCGTGGCATNGCCATTAAAGCGGTCACCGACCAGCCTCCAGCGGATTCTCCAAAGATCGTGACGTTTCCCGGATCTCCCCCAAATCCAGCAATGTTATCCCGCACCCACTCCAAAGCAGCGATCTGATCCAGAAAACCCTCATTACCAGTCGCCGGGATCGCGCCATCGGTAACAGTGTCTAGATGCAAAAAACCCAGAGCGCCCATCCGATAGTTGATAGTGACGACCACGACGCCTTTGCGCGCCAGATATTGGCCGTCGTATAAGGGCTGTGACGCGGCGCCCAAACCTAAACCCCCGCCGTGTATCCAGACCATAACCGGCTTTNTNTCGGTATCGCCTTCGCTCCAAACATTCAGATAGAGACAATCTTCACTTTGAGAACCAGGGACATCCATGATCTTCATTTCGATCTCTGCTGGAAAGGATTCTTGAGCGCAGACAGCACTAAACTCGGTGCANANTTTAACGCCTTCCCAAGACTCTGGTTCTTCGGGGGCACACCAACGCAGTTCATTTATTGGAGGTTTCGCAAACGGAATGCCTCTGAAAACATTCTGGTCATTCTCTCTAGCGCCCTCGACGATTCCGTATTTCGTCTGTACTTGCGGTCCAGCCATCCTATCCTCCCGGTGATCAGTAACNTTACTAGTATGGTTAACTGGCGGAGAAATTACACTACCCCATAGCAAGATTAGGANCCTCTCTGGACTTTAAATCGAGCCTAGTGATATAAGGGTCAAGAACACGGAGTACAACGATCATGAGTTACGAGACCCTGCTATACGAAGTCAGCGAACACGTCGCGACAATCACCTTCAATCGACCCGAGAAAATGAANACGTGGAACGCNCAGGTCGCCTCTGANCTNTCNGAGGCNATGCTAAAAGCGAACACAGACGACGAGGTNAGGGCCNTCGTGCTCACTGGCGCTGGCAGGGCCTTTTGNGCTGGNGCCGANNTAGAGNGAGGNNGCGANACTTTCGCGAATCGCGANGAAAGCGGNGGNANGNANAGCGATGAAGGTAGGAATACGCNTAANGTCTACCCCAACGAAATCGACAAACCAGTAATCGCGGCGATCAACGGCGCCGCCGTGGGAGTCGGAATGACCTACCCCATGCTGTGTGACATCCGCCTTGCATCCGAGGGAGCAAAAATGGGGTTTGTATTCACCCGTCGCGGTATGATGCCGGAGCTAGCCGCGCACCTCATTGTTCAGAGAGTTGCTGGATTATCCAATGCCGCCGACATCCTGCTATCAGGTCGAATATTCACTTCTGAAGAGGCCTTGGAAATGGGCATCGTTTCAAAGGTCTTCCCGAAGGATCAACTACTAGACGCCGCGCATGAGATGGCCAAGGACTACGCGAATACCGCACCAGCTTCGGTAGCCATCACCAAGCACTTGCTCTGGCAGGGTCTGGATTCTTCGCCAAAGAAAATGATGGAAGCCGAGGGACCAAGCTTCGCGTGGCTAGGCAATCAGCCAGATGCGAAAGAAGGCATCATGTCGTTTCTTGAAAAGCGAGCGCCCGCTTGGGAGTTGTCCGCTCAAGATGTCCCTGATGAATTCAAGAATGGCTGAACACGAATGTTTCCTAGTGGCACTTTTGATCGATCAGGAACCTATTTCCTCTTTAGCGTGGACGTTAATTCGACCGTAGGACTCGGAAAACCTATCCAACAAGTTCAGGTAATTAGAAATTAGATTCCGAGTTTCTATGAGCACAGATAAGTGCTTTTCCGAACGATAAAAAGAGTCATCGACAGAGAAATCCTTGATCTTCTTGTTCGCGTATACGAAGCCGTGCGTTTTCATCTCCGTCGGTATCACCGTGATCTTCGAACCAAAAGTATTGGTAAGCACGAGATAATAATCATCCAAAGTCCGGCTCAGCGCATTATTCCGATTCAATAAATGAGTATACGTGTCGAGAAGCAGTTTTCTTAGGTTGGATGACTGAACCAGTTCAAGCGACCCAGAGCTGATTATCTGCTCATAGGTCCCACTTTGAGGGAAAAACGAGGTGTACATCTTTTGGCTGACCAGCAAATACTTGTCTGCCAGCTCCCTTTTCTTCAATGATCGGCGGCCATCGGCCATGTCTTCAATCATTGAATCCAAGGCTTCCACGCACTGCCTCAAATTCCCGCTTATGGTTTCAATATCGGCTAGCTCTTCTCCCGTAATCACCGATAGCTCACTCAAGAGTCGATTCTTGTATTCCACTTGTCCCTGCAGGGACCTTTGATCTCGAAGTTCTAATGCGATCAGCATGGCAATCACCAGAACAGAAAGAGCGATCAATCCTTTTAGGCTAATCATCAAATAGTTTTTCATGTTGACTTTCCTTCCTCAAAAGTTGCGCTTCTGTATCCCAATAAATCCATTGACAAAATAACTCACAAGAGCGAAGTTCGAAATGCCCACGGGCACAACAATAATAAGCACAAAGGATAAATCCAATGAAAATACTATGTAAATGGCTCGCGTCAGTTTCTATTCTGGTTTGGTCCTCTATCGGGATTGCCGACGACCATAGCCCAGCTGAAAACGCTAACCTTCCACTTGCAGCGCAAATTCAGTTATGCAATCTCAACGACGGTAAGACAATGGCCGACTACGACCGGATGGCCAACGATTACTTTAAGTGGTCCGAAAAAAACGACGTCGCGGTTACGTTTATTCGACATACGCCGTTGTTTACTTCCGCTAACGCTTCGAATCCGGGTTACGATTTTATCGAATACCTAATATCCGATCACGAGACCAGCGGCTCTTCCTGGAGTAAATGGATGACNACAAANGACGGCCAAAAGCTCAACGAACGCTGGCAGGANATNGCGACCTGCTACGTGAAGATGGGCGTCCTTTATGTGCGCTANNCAGACCAGGAGGCAAACGCNNAGGATGACGACCGAATCGTCACAATGGATTGGTGTACNCGAAGAGAGGGCNTNTCNTGGGACCAGCTTNGNGCGAAGCACGACCAGATTGAAGCGAGCTTNCCAGAGGGAGTCGAAAATATCGTTTGGGCAATCATGAGTCCAAATGTAGGCGCTGCTGACGCCCCAGGCGAGTTCGCTCACATAAACGTCTTTCCAGACATGAACGCCTTCATGGCTAGACAGAAGTGGTTAAGCCACGAAGAAGGCTGGAAGGTCCGAGATGACTACACAAGCTCTTACGCNAGTTGCAACGGCGACTCGGCGTTCATCGAACAGGTNCTGCACAGGCCAGCACAATAGCCTAATGGGGTCGGCNNTAGCCGACCCTAANNACTTTNGGNNATCTCTNTGNTCAGAANTGCGAATNAAAAGCNCAAATTATAGGTCAATCACAAAACTCTAAATCTGCTTTTTGGTTTTCTGCGATGAGTACCAGGCTCTCAGAACAAAAACCAACAACGGGAGAAAGAGCCAAAAGACAAACCAATAGGGCAAGTCAGGTTGAATTTCGTACAGGCCTCCGCCTATGAGTGGCCCTAGCGTAAAGCCTAGCGGCCCGCAGGAGCCCGCGATACCCGCGACCGCGCCTTGTTCTCGAGCACTAACAGCGAGCGAACAACCTGCGGTAAAGGCTGGTGCCGCTATGCCCATTCCCGCTCCTTGTACCATCATCGCAGCGATCATTAAGGTTTGGGTTTCTGCGATTGCCAAAACAAAGTAAGACGCTATCAAAAACGGGAAAGAGAGTACTAACCAAGCATAGGGCGACAAGTTAAATCTCTGCATTATCAACACCTGGCTTGCCAACGAACAAGCCGCAGACAATCCCATGGCCATACCGAACGTCTGAGCCGTCTCCTGTGCGGTAAGACTCAGGATATCCTGAAATCTAAAAGGCAGGGTCTGCTGTATCACCGCGGTCCCCACGAACATCGAGACTCCAACTATGATGTAGGGCAAAATCCTATTATCGAAGTAACTGAGTTTTACTGGTTGAGCCTCAGAAACCTTTCTCTCCATGGCTCCTGAATCGGGGAGCATAAAGTAGACAAAAATCACCGTAACTAATGCCACACCCGAGGCGACCCATAAGGGTGTCAACAAAGAGATACCAGCTAAAAGCCCTCCTCCTGCCGGGCCTGCGATAGCGCCTAAGTTATTCGCCGCGCCGACCGCGCCCATACCCTTGGTTCTGGATTCTTCATCAGTGATATCGGCCATGTAAGCGCTGGCAGACGGCATGATCGAGGACATTAAAATTGCGTTCAGAATCCGGGCAAGCATGAGGGCTAAGTAGGCCGTTAGCGGGACAAGAAGACCCAACATCGCAAACTTAAAAACAGAGGTGAATAATAGATTACCGACCATGTAGCCCAGCAAACCGATAATCATCACTCGTTTACGTCCCAATCGATCGCTGACCCTGCCCCATACCGGGCTCGCCAGGAACATAGTCAACGATGATGCGGCCAACACCGAGCTGATCTGAAGCTCAGAGAGACCGACCTCTCTTCCAAGTGGCCCCAATACGGCAAAGAGCACNGAAAAACTAAAGCCCANNGCGACCAAAGNAAANAGCAANACCGTTTTANCGTNCTTTTGAGAATNNAGATTGAGTCTATTCAATGGNCGACGNAAAAAGCGCNACATGTTAACGCAAATCGNNTTGGTNTATTNANTTTATTNGACGCNGAGCNAGCANGGCNNAGCNGTTAAAGAAAATTCACAGCCAACATATAACAGGCTAAAGCAATCAAAATGATTCCGAACGTTCTGTCGATAATCACTTTCTTTGCTTCAAGGTAACTCGCAACCAGACCAGAAGAAAATACTACCGCGACGAGTCCATACCAAAGCGCATCGATAATGGCCGCAGTTGAGGCCATGATTACTTTTTCTGTCCAGTCTGCCTGAACTCTCACGAACTGGCTAAAAAGCGCCAGAAAAAAGAACGCAATCTTGGGGTTTGTTATCGCGATTAAAAAACCATCAAGTAATGGTCTAACAGACGTGTCTCTTTCAAGGAGACCAGCTTGATCGCCATTTGAACTTAACAGCAGGCTTCGAACTCCCAGGTAAACAAGGTACATACAACCTATCACTTGAAGCGCACGATAGAATTCAGGCCATTCCATTAACAACAGCCCCATCCCGCTAGCAGTCAAGATGGCCCACACAAAAATACCGATTCCATGGCTCACCGAAACTAAGAGCCCTGCTCTTCTGCTCGACGTCACCGACGCCTGAAGGACTAACGCAAGACTGGGCCCCGGTGACATCGCTCCTACTAAACAGACACCCGCTAGAACGGCCCAAGTGCTAAAATTCACAAACTTAACCGTCTACTTTTTTTGTTGGATGAGATACTGCCCAGAGTGTGATTACCCTAATCGATTAAAGCCTGATAGGTGGTCAATTTCATAAGGGGCTCGGTCGGATAAGTACCCGAAGGAAGGAGCTGTGTATGGACAATCCCAACCAATTGTTCTTCATGATCTATCCAGAAGTCCGTGCTGGCGGCGCCGCCCCAACCGAAAACCCCCTTTGACACAGGCAATCCATGAGTGGCGGGGTTGGTTACCACTAAACCGGTAATCCCGAAACCGACGCCCCAGGACCTGCCACCTTCAGTCATAAAACCATAAAGACTGGTCAGTGGATCATCTGGAAAGCCCGGAGTTAAGTGGTTACTCACCATGAACTCGACGGTCTTGCGACCCATAATCCTGACCCCTTCATATTCGCCTTTATTGACCAACATCTGAGCGAATCTCAAGTAATCTCCCACTGTACCAACCAACCCCGAGCCTCCCATTTCCAAGTTAGGAGGGATCGCGTAAGGGCTATTCTGAGGATCGTCGAATAACTGCATCTTTCCTTCAGCGCTCGGCATATAGTTGGCCGCAAAACGGTCCAGCTTCTCCTTGGGAACATGAAAACCGGTATCGACCATGCCTAGAGGGTCAAATAACCGCTCCTGCAGGAATTCCCCGTACGATTTACCTGACACGACTTCAACCAGCCGGCCCAGCACGTCCATCCCCACACCGTAATTCCACTTGGTTCCGGGTTGAGCGACTAAGGGCATCGTCGCGGCGAGCTCGCTCCATTCTGCTAGGCTCTTTAGAGATAAAACCTGTCCTGACTTCATTCCCTCTTGCAGGCTACCGATTTGATGAGCGCCGCCCACAACTCCATTTTCGTAATACATCTTCGCGACGGGATTGGGAAGAAAGTCGTAGGTCAAACCTGAGGTATGAGTCAGAAGGTGCTGGATCGTGATAGGAGCGGCCGGCTCAGTAAGCATCACCCCATCCTTTTCCCCAACATAAACACGCATCTCTGCAAACTCCGGCAGGTACTTCGATATCGGATCGGTAAGCAAAAACCTGCCCTCTTCAAATAAAATCATCACCGCCGCACCGGTTACCGGTTTTGTCTGCGAGTACAAACGAAAAATCGTGTCTGTCTGCATCGGCAAACCTCTCTCGACATCCCGGAGACCGTTAGCTTCGAAGTGCACGACCTTACCTTTACGCGCCACCAGCGTGACCGTTCCGGGAATCTTCTCTTCGTCAATCAGCTTGCGCATTACAATACCGATACGCTCCAGTCGCTCGCTTGACATCCCGACCCTCTCAGGCTTGGTGAGTTTCGGCTCAGCTGCCAAGGAGTCGAAAGGGGTAAAACCAACAAAGTAAGTGGCTACTAAAAGGCTTAACACGACAANCTGTCTCATCGGGATCTCCTAAAATTTAAAAAAGGCCAAACGCCGCTAATCATCATTCTGCTCCACTTGCTNAAGAGTTCGGAGGCTCCCATTCCTGCTCCAGCAACCTTGCTCCCCTTAATATATTACCCATCGCATAGTTGCCCTCGTGACAAGCGTACTCATATACCTTGCTGTCACTNGACTTCCAGGTGTATCGACCACTCCACGACCTAGACCAGACCGTCTCGTCTTCGACAGTAAAATCGTAATCAAGGTCTCCGTTTTCGTTTCGGCTAAACCGCTCCACGACAAAGAGATTCTCGTCGGCACCAAGCAGACCGTTGACCTCGAAAAAGTTGCGCGTCTCCACAACCAAAACATCTCCGTCCCAATACCCGATCGAGTCGCCCAGCCACTTGTTATTACCCTCGGGCAAATGCTCTGAATTGATCCGAATGACACGCGCATCGTGAACCATCTCTTGTAGAATCATCACGTAATCTTCAGTTTGAATGATCCTCTTAAAATTGTTGTACAGACTAGGGATCGTAGGAACAGTCGCCCCAAAACTAATCAGACAACGCTCAGAGGGCGCGAGCGTCTCAGGCCCATCAAAGGGTCCGTCACCTTCTTCATCGAGCCAGGAAGCGGTGCCCGTGTTTTCGTGACTAAAACTCTTATACCTAATCGCCATACGTTTCTGNGCTTCCTCAGACATGGCAGGCTGCCTGCCGTTCGGGGGATCGTAAATTATCGAGGTCCTGATCTTGCCATCCACCTCCGTCACGTGGTTCCCNGGGTCGATATAAAATGCGTTATAACCTCCGACCCCTCCGGCTCCGGCCGTATTATTGCCGTCGCCTCCCTCGGGAGGCGCTTCTCGATCAGGATCGCTGGTGCTCTCAAAAGCCAGATCGTAAGCCCACTCAGCCGCCCAGTTAATCAAGTCGGCCACCCACTTATACAGGTACTCGGTCTCTCCCAGAAATTCGGGGCGCTGCAGAGGGGTCAACGTTCCAGTATCGTAAAAGCCAGATAAATCCGGCTTGCCCGAAGGGGTTCTTCTATCGTCAGACTCCGCATGAGCGATCGACACACACAGAACAAGCGAAAAACAAAACAGCTTCAGTCCTTTCACAATATTCTCCTAAATCAGGCTCTACTTACTTCGGCTTTGACTCGGGGCACCACCTCAGTAAACAATTTTTCCAGGCTAGTTTGCATCTGATCGGCCCGCATGCCCGGCGGAACCGCCATCGACACAATGTCGGTAATCCCAAAATCAACGATAAATTTAACCAGTTCGGAGACACACTCCTCCACATCCCCTACTATCCAGGTTTGNGGAACGGGCTCGCCTCGTTCNCCAAAACCCTCCCCGCTCTCTTCGAAGAATCTTTGATACAAGGCCATCCGGTATCGCTCTGCCGCACGTACCACCTGCCAATCTTTGTCTCTGTCTTCAGTCACCAAAATACTCCGGATAATTCCGACCCGATAGTCTCGAGGGTCTCTGTCAGTCGTTTTCAGCTTTTCGACCCAAGGATCAAATGATTTCGCTTTGAGTCCTTGTGGCAGAAAATTCGTATTGTATTTAGCCGCCCTGAGCGCGCCCGCCTCGGACATGGCCGCAACCCATAAAGGCGGACCACCCTCCTGCACATAACCTGGTGTGATGATCACATCTTCAAACTGATAACGCTTACCCTGATAACTGAATCGCTCTCCAGAAAAACATCTCTGAAGAACCTCTATACCCTCTTCCATTAGCGAGACACGCCGACTGACGGGAAACCCAAACCCCCTAAACTCATGGGGCGCGTAGCCCATGCCCAAGCCTAACTCAACACGCCCACCGGACAGGTTATCGAGTACCGCCAGGTCCTCGGCCAGGCGAATGGGGTGGTTAAAGGGCATCAGACAGATATCGGTGCCAAAGCGCACGTGCTTGGTNATCGACGCCATCGCGCCAGCGACGGGAATCCAGCTAGGCAGGTAACCATCTTCAACAAAGTGATGTTCGGTAAACCAGACCAAATCAGCTCCAATCTGGTCGAGCCACACAACCTGTTCTAAAATCTCACCGTAGAGAGTCTGATCAGACACGCCCGAATCCGGTGGATTTCTAAAATCGTAGCAAACCCCTACCCTTAGATCCCTCACTCAATTCCTCCGCAACCGCACACACTGATTAGAGCACCAATATCTCTTAGTGCCCACACTGTCGCCTAAATATCTATTGAAACTCAATGACCATACGCCCGCGAGTCCCTCCCGCTTCGAGCCTCTCGTGAGCAACGGCGGCGCGCTCCGGAGGCACGGTATCGGCTACCCTCAAGGTCAGCTCACCCGCTTCAACCTGCNGCCTGAGC
Organism: Gammaproteobacteria bacterium; assembly: GCA_002727775.1. Lineage (GTDB taxonomy): Bacteria > Pseudomonadota > Gammaproteobacteria > Pseudomonadales > Azotimanducaceae > UBA4421. The sequence goes on along the minus strand of PBUF01000040.1, from coordinate 21,033 downwards.
CGGTCTAGCTTTTCATACTCGCCGTCGTATCGTGTTACCCANGTGGCCGTAAACTCGATTCCACGCTGCTCTTCTCCCTTAAACCCGCGAATCGCCGTAAAATTACCACCGTCTCTCACCGCATCAATCGCAAGCTCATTTAGCAGCGCNCCGTCAGCGAGACCATCCACCCCGTCAGGAAATTCGCCCCGAACCTTTTCAGCGAAGCCCTCTCCACGTTCAATCACCACGTCTACTCCCAGACTCTCCATCAAGGCCCTGTCCGCTTCCGAGGAGTCAGCAATGACCGTTAAGCCATCGGCTTTGGCAAGCTGAATCACATAACCACCATAAGCACCGGGCCCTCCGGTCACNGCGATCACCTGACCACTCTTCAAGCCAAGCAGGTCGAGCGACAAGCGTGCGGTCAATGCGTTCATAGGCAAGGTACACGCTTCGACATGTGTCGTCCCGACAGGCGCTGGGACAACGGCCCGCTGATCCAAGACAATCTGCTCCCGATAAGCGCCGTGAGAGGCTTTAGGAACCACCATCGCCATCACTCGGTCGCCAACGGCAACCCCTGTATCAACACCCTCACCGATTTGGTCGACAATACCCGCTGCGTCCATACCAGGCACGTAGGGCGGCGGATCTTTCTTCTGGATATCCGCACGCATGCCATTTCTCCCCACGATGTCTGTCGGATTCACGGCTGCCGCGTAATTTCGTATTCGCACCTGCCCCGGCCCGGCATCCACCGAAGGTAACTCGACTACCTGCAGTACTTCAGGACCACCATGCTCAAATAAACCAACCGCTCGCATATCATCTACTCCTCAAAATCAATAACGTTTCATCTGCATGAACTATTTCATCACCGTCATTCTGCTTTAGTCCTTCGAAATCGACGCTCGCTAGACCTCTATTCCGTTCCCTTGAAGCCTGATCCTCTTACCACCCGCCTCCGAACCACTTAACGAGAAGTGATCTCCTTCTTTGAGTCCAGAAAACGCTGCAGGATCCAAAAAATCCCCCATACCTTCGACCGGCAGCGGTTTGTATATGCAGTCGTCACCAAAAAAGCCCAGGATCAAGGTATTTCGCTCTGGGTGTCGTGTATCAACAGGGGCATTGCCATGCAACGAAGCTAGATGAAAAGCCACCGCATCACCCGGATCCAAGTCCCAGGATAAAACATCGTAGGCCTCAGGGTCAGCCAGGATATCTGGAACACGGGGCATAGCGAGTAACTCCTCTTCCTTATCGAAGCAGGGCGTCGTGTCATCCACACCCTCTGCCCCGTGGGTAGAGGGGTCGGTCATGAGTATTTTATTCGGATTAAACAGAGGGCCACGATGGGAGCCGCCGATCACTTCAAGGCAATGCGACTTCGGCGTGGGTTCGAACGGTATCCATAACCGGACCAGATGCTTGCCGTGGAAGGGCGCAAAAGAGGCATCCTGATGGAATGGCGTATGCCGTCCCGCGCCTCCCAGTTTGTGAAAAACTTCGTAACCAAGGAACCAGATATTTTGGTTATCGGCTCCAAAGAGNGACTGGACGGTCTCGCGGATGCTAGGACATGCTTCAAATAGAGATTCAGCGCGGGGGTAATAACCAGCCGCCTGGCCAACATCATTAAAAAAGCTGTCTTCTTCGCCTTCGAAGAATTGGGTGGCGATAGGGCTGGGGTTTGCGAGGATCCAATCATAAAACTCCCGACAAGCGGAGAGCTCAGCCGGATCGAGTAACTGCGGAATCTTAACAGCGCCCTTCTCCTGCCACTCGGTAACGACGGATTCGGCCAATGCCTCTGTTTTCATTTNTTTCCNCTACTTAAACCATCAACTGTTAGCACGACGACCCACCAACAGGCCTCCGTCTACGGGTATTGTGGAACCTGTCACATAGGAGCCTGCTCGACTAGATAAGTAAACGCAAGCCGCTCCTATATCAACAGGATCTCCGACTCGCCCTGAGACCGTTACTGCACCAACGGCCGCTCGCCCCTCCTCAGTCTCCAAATAATGATCCAGCATTCCNGGGAAAGGCCCGGGTGCGATCGCGTTGAAGGTAATATTCCGGCCGCCCTCCTTTCCGTGATTATTACCCTGGGTGGCAGCCCACTGGCGCGTCAATTGAATTAGGGCGGCCTTGCCCGCTCCGTAAGCCCAGTCATTATCCATTGCTACCCTAATTCCATCTACAGACACAATATTTACAACNCTCGCATGGACATCCGAATTAGCAGCAGTTGCCAACAAACCCAGGGACTCCTTGACTAACAAAAAAGGGCCCCTGACATTCGCGTTCATCATCTGATCCCACTCATCAGCAGGGAATTTTTCGAAGGCATGTATAAAACTGCCCAGGGCAGCATTGTTGACNAGAACATCTAACTTACCCTCCAGCTCCTGNAAATTAGACACCAATTTTTTTATAGATTCTTCACTGGTCATGTCCACNGACAGCGCCAAACACTCACCCGGACCCTCTTCCGAAATTTCGTTGGCCACATCAGAAAGATCGCGCCTCGATGCGATGTATACCTTTGCTCCACCCGAGACGAAGGTTCGGGCAATGCCCCGCCCGATACCGCCTCCTCCTCCCGTAACACAGACCACCTTCCCTGATACACTAAACAAATCCTCGAAATTCATGCTGACTCCTCTGTTATTTTTACTGTTCGTTACGTTAGTTTACTCGCCCAGCCACTCAGCCTAGCCCATTGTCTTTATCAGGGCAGCGAGATCTTCCTCCCCTACTCCCTGATTCTGGCCGTGTTTCAAGACTTCGGCGATGCCCGATAATAATTCGGCATTAAAATTTGACCCTTTGCCCTCTTCTAATATTCGGTCCAGCGCCTCCTTCCAAGTCCGAATACTTGCCTGAACTTCCGAAAAATCATCGTCGATAATTGCTCGAGTGTGCCTCTCCTGGTCNGCCTTCAGAGAAGCGGGCAAACCAGANATCATCTTAGAGTAAAATTCTAGATCAACACCCGCCTTCTTTGCCATGTGCATGCCCTGAATGACCGCCATCTGCATGATCAACGANGGNGCAATCAAAGCATGGTCNAGATGCGACGGCGCACCTACCTCCTCTCCCAGATATTGTGATTTTCCTCCCAGCGCTAAAATTAACGCCTCGCTGTCTTCCCAAGCCCGAGAATCTCCCGCAACAAGCAAAGAACAGCGTGGATCACCAATGTTACTGGGATACGCCAGGATGGCCCCATCTAAATAGTGTCCGCGTTTCTGCTTCACCAGATTCTCAAATGAACTCGCATCGCTAGCGGTCCCGGTCGTGAGCTGTATCACTACTTTGTTGTCAAGATCAGAACATGTTGATAGCAGTTCAACAGAATTAACGTAATTACTCAGGCACATAACAACATAATCTACTGAGCCCACGGCCNCCCATATATCATCACTCCATTGAGCCCCCTTATCTAAAAGCTCGTCGGCTTTTTCTTTTGTGCGATTCCAGACCCAAGTTTCATAACCCGCGTCGAGTAAAGTCGTAGCCAGGGCGGCCCCCATATTACCCAGTCCAACGAGCAACACCGTCTTGTTCAATTTCCTTTCCCTTTCTATCTTTGATCGATCTATAGAAACACATTACCGTGCATACAATCACTATCATTGAAAATTTTTACTTCAAATATTTCAAAGGTCGCACGAGTCGAATTACATGTCTTCGAACTACCCTTTGATTTTTAACAAGAAAATGTATTACAAAAGGCGGAGCGCCATGCTAGATTTCGATAAGTCAAATATTCTGGGATGGGAGGTCTTTTGAATTATCTAACCACGTTTACCGAAAAAGATAGTACCGAAGACATCGTCAAAACTCTTAAATCCGATGGCGGGGTCATCATCGAGCGACTAGTCCCCGAAGAAGTCATGGANGANGCCTACCANGACGTACAAAACAANGTATCCGAGGCCGAACAATCCTCATCGACCTCGCTATGGCCAGAGGGTAACCGCACAGTGGGCGGTCTCGCCGCAGCTAGTCCAACCTATACCGAAAAGCTCGTNATNCACCCTAANACNCTNGAAATTGTTGATGCGATGTTNATGCCAGTCGAGCCTATGTCGGACAGACTTCCGGCCACCGAAGCCAAATCAGAGGTGGTGGAAATCGGCGACGGCGGCACTCAAGTCGTCTTTAAAGCGCCCCTTGAAACAGACCCTAACTGCCATCACTACAACATTGGGGCAGCTGTGATGCTCGAGGTGCGTGGCAGCCCTAANTCAAAGCATCAAGTTTTACACNGGGAAAACGCCATCTANCAACCGTTCATAGANCACCTNCCCAACATTAGAGANTTTCTTGTNTCNGCGATGTGGGCNGGCAGCGANTTTACTCGCGACAACGGCGCNACTCGAGTCGTACCAGGCAGTCACCGTTGGCCAGAGGATCGCATCGCTCAGGAAAGCGAAGTCGTTCAAGCNGAGATGCCGAAGGGCTCGTTGGTGATGTGGTTATCCAGAACNCTGCACGGAAGCGCNAAATCANATAGNNANCANAGACGAACCGGTTTCTTCAACTCTTATNTAGTGGATTGGATTCGTCAAGAAGAGAACCAGTTCATTACTGTTCCACCAGAAGTAGCCGAGAAACTTTCCGATAAAGCAAAAAAAGTGATCGGCTATTCTGCGAGCCCTAACCTGGGCTGGGTTAAAGGACGAGATAAAGATAACTTGTTGATAGAGGGGACGAGCTCTCCTCTNTAACTTCTTAGACAGAACTAAAAAGGCTTGAACACCGCCAAGAGGACGATACCGAATAAAAATACCACCGGTATTTCATTGAAAAACCGGAAAAACACGTGCGAGTGAGAATCATCTTCCCGGTTGACCGCCGCGACATAACGCCCGCACTGAAAGTGGTAGATAATCAGCAATAAGACGCCCAGCAACTTTAACCATAACCAGCTCGATTGCAGGTAGTACTCAAAATTGATGACGATCATCCATGTCCCAAATACTAGAGCGATGATCATCAGAGGCGTGACAAATCGATAAAGTTTTCTGGCCATGACAGCTAACTGCTTTTTTGTTGCNCTGTCATCGCTGCCGGCGTAGTACACCAGTATNCGCGGNAAGTAAAAAAGACCGGCGAACCAGCAAACAACGAAAATCAGGTGCAACGCCTTTAACCACAAAAATAAGATGGTCGAGTCTCCACTTACCTANCACAGTAGCAATACTACCAGCAAATGAAGCCATCCGAGACCAGATACNCTTATTCATCACCGCTTTCATGTGCCACANCNGCCATATATCATGCGGNCANNAAAGAAGAGGNCTCTCGCATGCTTAAATANCTGCTGATCTGTCTATTGCTACTGCTACCCGTCGCCATGCAGGCTAACGAGAATGAGAAACTGAACGCNGTGCTCAACTATCACCAGATCAGCGAGAGAATCGGAACNGGCGGGCAGCCAACCCCTGATCAATTTAAAGCTATCGAGGAAGCCGGTTTTCAAACTGTCATCAATCTTGCCATGCCCGATTCGCCCAACGCGTTGAGCAACGAAGGCGCGATTATCACCGAACTCGGGATGACCTACATCCATATTCCTGTTCCTTGGCAGTCCCCGTCTCTCCGCGATTTAAGGAAATTCTTGGGGTTCATGAAAGCTCTGGAGTCACAGAAGGTGTTCGTACATTGCGCCGCAAATTACCGAGCCTCGGCCTTTACAAACAGGTACCTGCGTCTGATGACCGCGGCAACAGAGGAAGAATCTACGACACCGATTCTGGAGCAATGGCTACCTCAGATGGATGACAATTGGAGAGCTATTCTGGATTATCAAGGGTGATTTCTTATTAATCAATATAAATCAGTTAGTTAAGAATCTTTTTTCAAAAGGTTTTTAACACCGATTTCAGTTTAAACATACATTTGTTTATAGTGAGTCCAAAGTATTTAGGAGAAGGTAGATGAGCGAATTCGAGGATAAGGTAGTCATTGTTACGGGCGCTGGCGGCGGTCTAGGAAAAGCGCATTCATTGGAATTTGCTCGTCGAGGAGCNAAGGTCGTCGTCAACGACCTGGGCGGCAGCGGTGACGGCGTCGGATCCAGCGACATGGCAGACGTAGTCGTGGAGGAGATCACCCAGGCAGGCGGAACAGCGATAGCAAATAAGGCTTCCGTTGCAACGATGGAAGGCGCGCAATCGATTATCGACGATGCTGTGTCCGCATTTGGGACTGTCGATATTCTAATCAACAACGCAGGCATACTCCGAGACAAAAGCTTTAAGAACATGGATATGGCTGACTGGGACATCGTGATGGACGTCCACCTCAACGGATCAGGATACGTCACGCGAGCAGCTTGGCCCGTCATGCTNGAGAAACGCTACGGAAGAATTGTCTTCACCAGCTCAACCTCTGGAATATTCGGAAATTTCGGGCAAGCAAACTACGGTGCGGCAAAAATGGGCATGCTGGGCATCATGAACGTGCTTGCAATNGAGGGCCTGTCCAAGAACATTCGGGTAAACACACTGGCGCCAGCAGCAGAGACGCGGCTGATAGGAACCATTCCAGGTGTCGAGGTAAACCCCGACAACCCCGACCCGATGCGCCNCCCCAAGCTAGTCACACCTGCCGTGATCCTGATGGCCTCAGAAGACGCGCCAACCGGCATGACATTCCACGCNGGCAACGGAAAGTTTTCCCGAAGCGCNACCTTCATCAACGANGGCCTGGAATTCGGAGCTGACGTGTCCTACGAGGACCTNCTTGCNAAGAAGGATGAGCTGATCGACATGAGNTCNTCNACCGAAATGTCGGGGCTGATCCGAGTNCAAAACCAAATGAAAAACGCCTAGNTTANGGCAGTCTCAAAAGANCNGAANANACATTGCTAATCCGAATATCGATTAACGTCGATATTNGGAGGANCCNNTTCCCGATTGAGTATCAACTCTGACGCGAGGCGGCCCAGACCCGGCGAGGTTTGCACGCCAAAACCGCCCTGCCCGGCCAACCAAAAAAAACTCGGCGATTGTTTGTCATAACCCACCAAGGGTTTTCTGTCCTCGGCGAAGGTGCGCAGGCCCGCCCAGGTCTTTAGGACTCGCTCGACCGAGTGAGCGTTCACCTTCTGATATTCTTCGAGCACCCTCGCGACGTCCAGCTCCAGCGCAAACGCATCCATCGCTTCTGACGGCGTCTCGTCTTGCGGGCAGACCAACATACCCGGGCTCTCGGGTCTAAAATACAGATTACCTGCGATAGTATGGACCATAGGCCAGCGNCCCATGTCNTCGGGGGCCGGGATTATCACGGCTGTTCTTCGCAATGGGTTTAGCGGCTTAGCGTCAATAGATGCCAAAGCGGCAACAGAGTTTGCCCAAGCACCTGCCGCATTCACGACTATACTCGATTTAAGCGCTTCTTCACCAAGGTCTATGAGCCAACCCTCCCGGCCCTCTTCCAGGCCGATTGCTTCAGATGACTTTAGGATCGTCCCTCCGTTCGAGCGAATACCTCGCTCGAAACCCATCAGCAATTCGTGCACATCAATGCTTTTCCAGCTCGGATCATAAACCGCGCCACCAAGCCAATCACCGCTCAAAATCGGGACAAGCTCTGTCGCCTCATGCGTACTCACTCGCTGCAGCTCTGGGCAACTATCGGACCAAACTTCAAAATAACGCTCTAACTTTGCCTCTTCACCCCTCGCGCCAACAGTTAAACCACCGCATGGGCCCAGCAGGGGATATTCACTAAACCCTTCGGGTGGTTGAAAGAAAAACTCTCGACCGGCCAAGGTTAACTCCTGGACCACCTCGTTTTCGTACCCCTCGATGTACATTGCTGCTGAGCGTCCGGAGCTATGGTAAGCCAGCTGATCCTCTCGCTCGAGGACTAGTACGTCACAATGCTCAGATAGGAAATAAGCGGCGGACAGTCCTGCAACACCGCCCCCAATTACAGCCACATCGTATTCCTTCATGATGGGCAGCCCGCCAAGACGGATAAGGCGAAAGGATTGCCGAACTGAGAAAACAAAGGAATCACGCCTTCAGCCTCGTTTGCTTTGGGTCGTAAAAAGCGTTGAACCTAACACTGACCGGATATCTGGTCGTAGCGACCTCGACTTCGAACTCGCCGTTACGGATCCATTCGGCATCGATACCCTGCTCATCTGATAAGTCAGCCATCGCGAGACTTTTTTTGACTCGATGCCCCCATGCGGCCGAGGTCGTCAACCCCACGCGTTGGCCGTTTCTGTAAACGGGCTCGTCGTGAATCATAAATGGGGCGTCATCCTCCTCTATCGCCAGGTTAACAAGTCTACGGGTTTTTACGTTATTCATTTTTTGTAACGCATCGCGCCCCAAAAAATCCCCAGAATCCATATTAACAACAAAGGACAGGCCCGCCGAATAAGGATCTATGTGATCGTGAATGTCATGCCCCCAATGTCGATAGCCCTTTTCCATGCGGCAGGCGTTCATCGCATGAAAACCAGCCAGCCCAACTTCGATATCAGTCTCGCACTGGCTAATCAAATCGACTAATGGGCCGACCTCTTGTCTGTCAACATAGAGTTCGTAGCCAAGCTCGCCCACGTAACTCAATCGATTTGCTCGAACGCCAATCCCAGAAAGCTCTATCAGTGCAGAGGAGTAATAATCTAAGCGATGTATTGAGTCAGGGCTTTTCATTAAGCCCGCTAAGAGCTCTCTTGATTTTGGTCCCATAACGCCGAGTATGCAAAGTTCCTCGTCCGGTTTAATTAAACAATCAAAAGTTTGTGAGTGCTGCCTCATCCAGTAGTAATCCCTTCTCGAAGAAGCGCAGGCCCCGACAACCATAAATTCTTCAGAAGACAGACGAGTGATTGTTACGTCTGATTCGATTCCTCCTGACTCGTTTAACCACTGGGTGTAGACGATCTCACCGGGTTTGACATCAACCTGGTTGGCCGAGAGATAGTTAAGAAAGTCCATCGCCTCGGGCCCAACCACTTTAAATATGGGGTAGCTCGACTGATCGAACAACCCGACGCTGTTTTGGACAAGCTCGCACTCTCTTTGACACGCTTCAAACCAGTTAGGCTTCCCGTAGGTATGCCTGTACTCACTTTCGCCAGCGAACGCGTACCAGTTAGGACGCTCAAAGCCAGCGACCTCACCCATGACCGCCCCCGAGTCGAGCAGCTTCTGATGTAAGGGACTCAAAAAGACGTTCCTTCCGGTCGCGTATTGCCTGTGTGGCCAGTGCATGTCGTATAGAAGGCCCAGGGTCTCGGTGGTCCTTTCCCGTAAAAACTCTTCGTTCGATTGGTAACTGAAGGTTCTCCTGATATCGACATCCCAAAGATCCATCGGTGGTCTACCTTGGACAATCCACTCGGCCAGGACCTTCCCAGCGCCTCCCGCAGACTGGATCCCGATTGAATTAAACCCACAAGCAACAAAAAGGTCAGCCACCTCAGGAGTCTCTCCGAGTAAGTAACGATCATCAGGAGTAAAACTCTCAGGTCCGTTGAAGAACAACTGAATGCCTGCTGACTCAAGACCTTGAAACCTCGCCATCGCGGTCTCGAGAAGCGGCTCCAAGTGCGGAAAATCTACTGGCAAACTCTCAAAGGCGAAACCATCAGGAATTCCCCCGGACCCCCACGGCCTCGCAGTTAACTCAAAAAACCCAAGAAGCAGCTTGCCGGCATCGTATTTATAGTAAGCCTGCTCGCTGGGTAAGCGCAGGGTCGGTCGCATTTTATCAAACCCTTCGATGGGCTCGGTCACAACGTAGAAGTGTTCGGCCGCGTGCAGCGGTATCGAGACTTCATGGTTTGATGCAAAGTCGCGCGACCACATCCCACCCGCCAAGACCACGTGGCTCGAGTTCACCCGCTGACCTTCAGCTAATTCCACCCCGACAGCCTTACCTTTCTCTACTAGTAATTTGGTGACACGGCAATTCTCTTCAATGCGGACGCCCAGGCGGCTGGCACCCCGAGCCAGAGCTTGAGTAGTATCAACGGGGTTGGTTTGGCCATCCCCAGGCAGAAAGACTCCGCCTAACACATCATCGACACGAATCTCAGGCCAATAATCAGCAATAAAATCTCCTTCGATCACCTCGCACTCAACCCCAAAAGCCCGCGCCATGGTCGCCTGGCGCTTGAGCTCTTCCAGGCGCTCGCCATCCATGGCCAACGTGAAGGAGCCGGTCCTTTGATAGCCTGTCTCTAGGCCAGTCTCAGCAGACAGGGACTGGAAAAGCTCTGTCGTATATTGAGCGAGCCTGGTCATGTTTTGCGAGGCTCGCAATTGACCGACCAGACCGGCCGCGTGCCAGGTGGTGCCGGAGGTCAGCTGATTCTGCTCGAACAGCAACACGTCTGTGATGCCCATGTGGGCCAGATGATAGGCGATGGAACAACCGACGATCCCGCCACCAATCACGACCACCTCCGCAGTGTTGGGTATTTTAGATATTGCTGATCACTCAAAATTGCCGGCTTCAGAATAGCCCAGCACCAATTTAGATGACAGCTCAAAACCTCGACCACGCTGATTCAAAAAAGCCAGGCAACGCGTTAAAGTCGAGCAATACAATTTTATGGGGTCTCAAATGTCGTCAGATAACGCTTCGAACAAAGAAAACGGCAAAAAACGCTGCGTTGTCATCATGTACGATACTCTGTGCCGTCACTTTATGCCGTCCTACGGCAACGAGTGGATCAAAGCCCCAAACTTTGAACGCCTGGCAAAGAAAACCACTCAATTTCAGAATTTCTATGTGGGCTCGATGCCCTGCATGCCAGCTCGAAGGGAAATGCACACAGGAAGATACAACTTCTTGCACCGGTCCTGGGGCCCGTTGGAACCCTTCGACGATTCGATGCCCGCAATTTTAGACAAAAATGGCGTGCACTCTCACAAGGTAACCGACCACCATCACTACTGGGAAGACGGCGGAGCCACTTATCATCAACGGTATACAACCTTTGATTTGGTGCGCGGACAAGAAGGCGACAAGTGGGTAGGCGATGTTGAAAAGCTCAGAGACCCCGCGTACGGGTCTGACAGATGGCCCGAACATCAACGCCTGCCCTTTCAAAAACAAGACAACATTAATCGCGAGCACATGGACCGGACCGAGCTCCAGCCACAATATAAAACCTTTAGTCTTGGCTTAGATTTTATCGAAAGAAACCGAGACGCTGATCGATGGTACCTCCAAATAGAAACCTTTGATCCTCACGAACCATTTTTCACTCACAAAGAATTCCAGGACCTTTATCCTCATGAATACGACGGACCTGAATTCGACTGGCCGCCCTACCGGGAGATAAGAGAGGACGAGCAAACCGTAGAGCACATTCGATATATGTATGCGTCGCTAGTCAGTTTTTGCGATCAACAGCTGGGGCGAGTGCTCGATCTTTTCGATGAATATAATCTATGGGAAGACACAATGCTTCTGGTGAACACCGATCACGGATTCCTAATGGGAGAACACGACTGGTGGGCAAAGGTAGTCACTCCCTTCTTTCAGGAGATAGCGCACATCCCTTTTTGGGCCTACGACCCGCGGCTACCCCAGTCTGTCAATCAATCCAGAGATTCACTCGCGCAGACGATAGATCTTGCGCCGACCATACTCGACTATTTCGATATAGAGATCCCGGCCGACGTTCAGGGCGGAACCCTTTCAGATCGCATTATCGAAGACAAACCCTTCCGAAAGGCCGTCCTGTACGGCGTTATGGGAGGCCAGGTTAACGTGACCGACGGCCGATACGTCTACATGAGAGGGCACGTCACCGAAGACAACACNCCNCTTTACGACTACACGCTGATGCCCACGCACATGCGGAGCCTATTCGCTCCGAGAGAGCTCCAGCAATGGGACAAATTTTCTGGATTTTCTTTTCTGAAAGGCTGCGATGTCATGAAAATACCGACAAGGACCCCAAAAATTAATTTGAGCGATGACAACCCATTCGGCAGGGGCAAACGCGCAACACTCCTCTTTGATGTTCAGGCAGACCCAGGACAAACGACGCCGCTCGATGACCCGAAAATTGAGTCATCGATGATCGAATTAATGATCCGAGAAATGGCNCGCAACGAATGCCCGGAAGAACAGTATGAGCGTCTTGGCCTACCCGCCCCAAAACGAATGGGAAGCGGTCACTCTGATGAGGTATTAGAGATGCCTAGCCAGCAGGAAATCAACGACGCCTGCCTTCTTCAGACCCCGGCGGGCCAGGCTTCAAAGGAACACGCGGGCAACGGCTTCCCCAAAATGCCCTTTCAAAAAATAGGCTGGGAAGCCGAGGCAACGGTCTCAGGCGTGAGCTTTCCGGATAACCTTCGGCTAAGACCAGGCTACGCATTCAGCCAAAAGGAAGAGGCGCCGTCAGAAACTTAAGCCTAAAACGGCGCTTTGCAGTAACCGAAGAACTACTCGACCAACGCCTGATACGCTAGAACTTTGAAATCTCCCGCCAACCGCGTTCGGTGAGGTATGCTCTGCACCATAAAAATACCGATCAACTGCTCTTGCGGGTCGATCCAAAAGCGAGTGCCCGCGGCGCCACCCCAATTAAATTCTCCTGCAGAGCTGACCTCGCCGACCTCTCCAGGATCTAGAACGAGACCAAAGCCCAGCCCGAACCCNGATCCGCGCCGCCCAAAGCCCATCGGGATGTCTCCCAGATGGTTAGCGGTCATCAATTCAATTGTCTTCGGAGATAGCAAGCGCACGCCGTCCAGCTCCCCCCCGTTCAGCATCATCTGCGAAAAACGCAGATAATCCCTCGCAGTGGACACAAGACCCCCACCACCACTTTCAAAATTACCACCGTTGATAAAACGATCGCTAACTGCCGGGTTGGCTACTTCGACTCCCTGGCCCGTCGCCGCAGCGAAGAAGCTTCCCGGTTTGATTCCTTTAGGCTGATATATTTGAGTCAGTCGATCTTTGTTGTCTGGGGTCACCTGAAAGTCAGTGTCCGGCATATCAAGCGGCCCGAATATTCTTTGCTTCAAGAACTCCCCAAAACTCATACCCGACAGCGCTTCAACTAAGCGTCCTTGAACGTCGACGCTGACACTGTAATGCCACTGCTTTCCGGGATCGTATTGCAGCGGTAGCTTACCGAGTGCCGTCGTAAACTCTCTGAGCGTCATCTCATTACCAAGAAGTCCTGCCTTCCGGTAAAGCTGGTCAACCTCTGTGTTACCAAAAACTCCATACGTCATACCGGCGGTGTGTCTGAGTAAATCTCTGACTGTCGGCTGTCGTGTCGGTTTTCGGGTTTGTCCGACCAATGATTCGTCTCCGGTGCCTATCGTTCGGCTCGTGGTGCCGTCAGAAACCATGTTAGTGCCCGCCGTCGATAGAGCGACTTCTAGATTGGCCATTTCAGGCATGTATCTCGCGATGGGATCGTTTAGCCGATATTTACCCTCTTCATAAAGAACCATCAAGGCGACAGCCGTAATCGGCTTGGTCATTGAGTAGATCCGATAAATCGCATCGTTCTCCATCACTCTGCCAGCTTCTCGATCAGCAAAACCATAGGTCTGCTGATAGATAATCTTTCCGTTACGAGCAATAAGCCCCATCCCGCCGGCCATCGTCCCGTCTTCCACCTTTGCATTCATATGCTCCGTGATTTTGTTCAAGCGTTCAGAGGAAAACCCCTGACGTTCTGGCTTGCTCAGCGGTATTTCTTTTGCGACCAGCGACAAACAAATCATCATTACCGCCAACCCGCACAAAATCTGACACGATACTCTATTCATAGTACTCCCCAAAAATTTCTCCATGTCCTTAATTCAAGAACACTCTCTGGCGCATGCTACCACATCGGTAGATCCTCAGAAGAAGACAATGAAAAGGCTATTGTCGTTGACAGAGCACGACAAAGACTCGATAAAGAATGCTTCTGAGTCGGGAAAAGGAGCAATTATGTACACGGGAAGCTGTTATTGCGGCCAGGTGAAATATCGGATTAACGGTCCGATAGATTATGTAGTTCACTGCCATTGCAAGCCTTGCAGAAAGGTTGCCGGCGCCGCATATTATTCAGCCGGCTTCATTGCTCATTCCTCCTTCGAAATTACCTCTGGTGAGGGCTTAGTGAAAACGCAAAAAAACATCTGGAATCAACAAAACCCCAACGTGAAAAGATTCTATTGCGGAGAGTGTGGCGGCAGGCTCGGCGTTCATATATCTCAAGATCAACTACTTAACATAGCAATTAACACACTGGATCAAGAACTCGAGTACGACATCGGAATCCACATAAACACGGAGAGCAAGGCGCCCTGGCTTGAGATTCCCGAAAATTCAGAACAATACCGACAATTTCCTCCAGACATGGCCGAACAATTACAAAGGATCGTCCACCAATGAAAAGCTTTAGAACAAAGCCTTTGCATGGAGAACTCGATACAGTATGTTCAAACCTCTAAAANAGCGGTCATAGGAGTAGAAATTGGCAGGTCCTCTAAGCGGCTATAAAGTCCTCGAACTTACCACAACNGTATCGGGGCCCATGACAGGAATGATCNTGTCTGACCAGGGCGCCGAGATAATCAAAGTTGAACCGCCGCTCCTCGGTGATATGGCGCGATACCTCGGCAGCAAACGCGAAGGTCTCAGCGCAATATTCGCTGTATTAAACCGAAACAAGCGATCTATCGTCTTGGACCTCAAAGAAGAAAAGGACCTGGAGATCTTCAAAACAATGGTTGGTGAGGCCGACATTCTCCTGGAAAACTATCGGCCTGGCATCGTGAAAAAGTTAGGNATCGACTATGACTCACTCAAGGCGATTAATCCTTCGTTAATTTACACGTCGATATCAGGCTACGGCCAAGATGGCCCCTATAAAAACCGCAAGGTCTATGACCCGCTCATCCAAGCGACCACAGGGGTTTCAGAGACCCAGGGAACGGCAGCCAGAGGAGAGCCGCGTAACATGGCCAGTATTATATTTGACAAGGTGACGGCCCTCACTACGTCCCAGGCGATCACCGCGGCGCTCCTAGAAAGAGCCTCCACCGGCAAGGGCAAGTATCTTTCTATCTCCATGCTCGACTCGGCGCTCTATTACTCTTGGCCAGACATCATGTGGTCTAGAACCCTGCTAGCNGATGATGTCGAGCCGACGCCTCCGATCGAACATTTCTTTCAAGTTTTNAAGGCAAAAGACAAATTTGTGACAGCGGTACTGCAGCGAGACGAAGACCTCGAAGTCTTCTGCATTTGGTTGGGTTCCGAGCTTCATAAGGACCCACGATTTCTGACCTTCGCAGATCGAGTCGAAAATGCCGATCTATTCAAACAGGAAATCGAGAAACTGATCGCGAACACAGAAGCAGAAGAGATCGCGACTAACCTCGACGCTTTCAACATACCGGTCGCGGTGGTTAACACTCGCGATGAAGTGCATCTGGACCCGCAAGTCCAACACAACGATAGCCTGATCGAAACGGAGCATCCCACAATAGGAAGAATGCGCTACCCAAGACCTCCGGTAGATTTTGGTGCTGGCGGCGCGTTCCCGACTCGTCATGCGCCCTTCCTGGGCGATCATACTAGAGAGATCCTGTCTGAACTTGGAGTTAATGAAGACGAAATTGAGCGCTTGGAACTNAGGGATGCGCAAGACAGAGAGGCTGTCGCAGCGATGCAGGCCGAGCAACAACGTCTTGCGGCTGCCAACAAGTAAACAGAGAAACCTCCCAGAAGGTTCATAAAAAGGATAGACAAACTGCCTGTTCATGACGCTTCTGGAAAAGCGCTCGGGCCGGCTTATTTCTTTTTACCAGGCAAAAAACTTATCGATCTCAATTTAAAACACATCTTAAAATGTGGCCGCGCATGGTGTAGTTTATCAATGATAGAAAGGTAGAGAGGGGCATAGAGTGGGTCAATTAATTACCGAACAACAAAAGACTGACTTTGAAAACGATGGAATCGTAAAATTACCGAATGCCATCGACGATAAATTGCTCGCCAAGCTAATTGAGTGTTTTGAATGGTCGATCGCGAATCCCGGGCCGATTGCGGTCGGCAAGCCAGAGGGAGAAAACATCCACTTCGTCGATAACGGAAACCCTAAAGCCTATAAAATGTATGGCGACCTTGTTCTAGAGAGTAACTTTGGAGCCATTGCAGCAGAGTTATGGGACTCAGAGTACGTTGGTTTTTTTGCCGAGGAGATCTTCCTTAAACAAGGCAAATCTCTACCTACCTACTGGCATCAGGACACCGTCTATTCTCCCTGGGGCGGCGAGCACTGGGCAAACTTCTGGATCCCCCTNGTTGAGATGACCAAACAACAGTCAATTCGGATTGTACGCGGATCCCACAAAGGGGTTATGTACGATGGGACCACCTTTAATCCCAAAGATCCCACAGAACCTTTGTGGGGAGAAGCCGGTAATTTTCCGAGACTCCCNGATATTACAGCCGACCTCGAGGCCGACCCGTCGTCATGGGATATTGCGGGNTTTGATGTCTCNCCNGGAGACTTAGTCATACTNCATCCTCACAGCATCCANGCNGGCGGGAAAAACGACGANACGTTNACGGTTCGACGTAATTTAGTCCTTCGTTTTTTTGGCGACAAGTCCCACTACAGTGANCACCTGCCGGACGCGCCGGGCATGTATGACCACAAGCCACTGCCTGCAGCAGGAGGCGGATTTTTGCGGGACGGCGATCCCTATCGACCAGCTTCAATGATTCAAGTGAGTCCCTAAGCCTCTCNGAGAAGCCACGCACAAAGAATCAGATCGGTCCTTNGATTCAGGAGACAAACTNGATGACCCAAGCAATCAAACGTTTCACCCGACTCGACAATATGAGCGAGGCAGTCTCCGAGATCNGAAAAAANGGCGTCGTCGTCATCGAAAACCTGTTCGAGCNNGACNTGATGGANATGCTCTTTAACCACNTAAGACCATCTCTGGATAGTCAGAAACCGGGGGGCGGAGATTTTTTTGGGTATCGCAAGCGCTCAGTCAACGGCATATTTGGCAGGGGTAGAGAGTTTAGTGAGCATCTGCTCTTAGAGGAGGTCCTCCTGGAAATCGCGGACGGTATCTTGCTCCCCGATATACCGATGTCGACCNCGGCAAGAGAAAAAAAACAAAACGAGGCTAGTAGCCAGAACTCGATGAACGACATGATGAGGCAAATCGATCCTGCATCTGGGCCAAATTGTCACCANTACAAGATCAACGCCAGTGTCTGTATGCAAGTCTGCGAGGGCGGGGACAATCAGCCTCTACACCGAGATGAATGGCGATACCGCCCCTACGTAAAAAGAGACCCNGACGGGCCNGAGCTGTCACTAGCTTTTATGGTCGCCCTCAGCGANTTCACNNGAGAAAATGGTGCCACTAGGTTTGTTCCTGGCAGCAACCAGTGGGAGGAAGGGCNANANCCTNAAGACTCCGAAATAGTNCANGCGGNCATGCCAAAGGGTTCNGTAGCTGTGTGGCTGGGCAGTGTCTATCATGGATTGGGGATTAACGAGACTTCGGAACCACGTAACGGACTGATTTTTTCCTACGTATTGGATCATCTCGCCCAGGAAGAGAACCAGTTCACAGCAATCCCTAGAGGCTTCGTCGAGCAACTTCCAAAGCGAGCACAGCAAATTATTGGCTATCATTCGAGCGCGGGTGTTAATTTTATCGAAGGCCTTGAAGACGGCCACGCCCTCGGAAAACAGCCTGAATAAAACAACTAAAGAGGATTTTTAACGTGGCTATCGAAGCAAGCAAAGCGAGTCTCTCCCTCGCAGGCAAAGTCGCCCTGGTCACCGGTGGCGGCACCGGTATAGGAAGAAGCATAGCGCTCGAATTCGCACGTCAAGGCGCAAACGTCGCGGTGTCAGGTCGCAGACCGGAACCGTTAAAGAAAGTGGCGGAAGAGATCAAAGAGACCGGCCGAGACTCGATCGCTGTGCCGACCGACGTCTCTAAAAAATCAGAGGTAGACCAGTTAGTCACAACGGTGAACCAGACACTGGGCAAAATCGATATTCTTGTGAACAACGCGGCAAATGGCGGCAGCGGCCCTTCATTGCTAGATAGTGACGAACAACGGTGGGACGAGATCATCGATACCAATCTGAAGAGCGTCTACCTATGCTGTCACGCAGTTGGCCCGACCATGATCGAGAGAGGCAGCGGCAGCATACTCAACATTTCATCAATCGCAAGTTTGAGAGCCTCTGAAGGAGCTCGAATCTACGGAATCGCCAAGGCAGGCATGAACTTTTTAACGCGAGGTCTAGCCGTCGACCTCGCGCCTCATAATATAAGGGTTAATTGCATAGCCCCGGGCGCCGTGCAAACTGATATGCTCGCAGCAGATGTTGGTGACACCCCGGAAAGCTGGGAGCAACTCGGAAATTTCATCCCGCTGGGCCGAGTAGGCCAACCGATCGACATCGCGGCGACTGCTCTTTTTTTGGTTTCAGACGCCTCGAACTACGTCACATCGCAACTCATCACGGTCGACGCTGGGCTTACCGAGAAAATGTGATGGTTTTTGAGCAAATTTTGCTTAGTACTTCTCCCCGTCTTCTCTTGGAACTAGAAACGGTGGGGTTCTAGTCGGTAATTCTTTACGAGAAAGTATCAGCTCAAAATGAGCTCGGAGATGATCGTCCCATGCCGGGTGAGGTAAAATATAAAAAACGTTGTCTTTGATTGCATTGACCACGATTTCGGCGATCTCGTTTGGCTGCTTGCCATTTTTCAACATCTCCGCCATGGCGGCTGCCGCTTCTTGGTTGATCGTTGGCTCCTGGGATTGGATAAGAGAAGACGGTCGATTGCGCTCAGAATTAGCGATATTGGTATTTACGAATCCAGGGCACAAAACGGAAGAAGAAATTTTTGAGCCTCTCTCTCGAAGATCTTGATTTAGCGTTTCGGAGAGCGATCTGACGGCATGCTTACTGACCCCATAAGTTCCCATGCCCCCCATCAAACCAGCCAAAGACGCGGTCGTAACCACGTGGCCCTCTTCTCCGTGTTCGTGCATGTGCGGAAGAAACGCCTGGATGCCATAGAGCGCACCATAGAAATTCACACCGAGTGTCCAGTCCCAGTCTGAGCTTTCCACTTCCCAGATCGGTTTATTGCCAGAATTCGCTCCGATTCCAGCGTTATTGCACAGTATATGGATGTTCCCGTACTGCTCGGTCGCTTTAGCATAGAGCTCTTCTACCGACTCTTTCACCATGACGTTGGCCTGAATGCCGACCACTCTGTGTTGCATTTTTTCTAATTTTTCGACCGCTCTTTCGAGAGCCTCTTCTTCAATATCGGCAAGGACAACCTGCATTTGCTCTTGCGCAAATTTTTCGGCCAGGCCGAACCCAATGCCACTTGCCGCACCTGTGACAACCGCTGTTTTCCCTTTAAATTCTTTCAAATCTCACCCCCACATGAATTATAAACTGAGCTTGTCTCTTTCAAAATTTTTACCGCTGAGCCTAACATCTTTTTATGACTTAGACCGTCATGAGGATTAGTTCCTATGAGACGGCTTTGCTAAATTATGAAAATCTGTAGCGTCTGCGTCCAGACTCGATATATTTTGAGAGTGCGCTGATCTGTTTAGGCGAAACGCCAACAAGCCTAGAATGGATAAGCCGTATACTATCAACAACAAGATCGCGTATATCCAACCNAGATCANTGAGCACCAAAGTATCAATATCCGTTGAGNTCGCATCTCTCGGAAAACTAACAGCAGACAGAATTAATCCGCCNATCCAGACACCCACGCCGGCCGACACCTTGGAAATAAATGACTCGACGGAAAATAATAGCCCCTCCTCTCTTAAACCGGTCTCTACGGCCCTGTGATCCGTGACGTCGGCCATCATCGANACGAGTAGAGCGCTCGTCATAATAAACAACATCACCTCGACAACGCCCATTAGCAGCATAAGAGGAAATAACAACTCACTCTGGGAGGAAGGAAATAAGTCAATATTCCTGAGAAACACCGGGGCCGTGACGACCAGCGCTGATACAACAGAAAGCAACAAATACACGCCCTTCTTTTCTCTTTGACGTGTCAGAAGAGGCATCAAGGAAAAAGCCATCACAGCGGCTATCACTTGGGACGCCATCATGATGCTGAGTTGTTGAGTATCAAAATTCCAGAAAAATGACTGCATGTAAGGCCAAAGTGAATTGTATGTGCCAGTCGCCACAGCGCCAAAAAGNCCACAGACGAAAATCGCCAGAAGATTTCGCTCGACCAAAGTTTTTCTCATCTGTCTGAGCGAATCCCATAGGGAAGTCCGAGTGGGTTTTGGCCGATTCAGTTCCGGGATGTACCTTCTCGTGGAAAAAGCGGCAAACCCCAAGCAAAGGAAGATCACTACCGCAGTGGTACCACCAGCAGCCACATATCCCTCAGCCCTCATGATACCTGAGCCGTCGGGATATTCTGCCGTGTCGGCAAGCCACCATCCATACATCAATACAGAGACCAGACAACCAGAAAACCAAGCGCTCGCTATCCTGGTGGTCGTGAGTTTGGTGCGCTCGTCATAGTCCCGTGTTAATTCGGGTAAAAGCGAATTGAATGGTATCGAATGCAAGGTAATCGACAATCGAAGTAAAATAGTCACTATCAACATATAGAAAAACAGGTCAGTCTGATCCAATTCGGGCACATCCCAAAGCAGGAAATAGAGAACAGGGATAGGCAATACACTGGCAAAAAGAAACGGATGACGACGACCCAGCTTATGGGAGAACCGGTCAGACCAGCGGCCTATTAATGGATCCGATATCGCGTCGACGATCATTGAGATCATCATCGCTAAACCAGCAAGCGCAGGCTCGAGCCCCAACACCTGACTGTAATACAAAAGCAGAAAGTAACCTACGCCATTGCTTATGATCCCCCCTTGTGCGCCAGAGGCCCCAAAGCTCATCCGCAATCTGTTTATGCGTAACACGTCAGCATCTTTTTCGTCTCCCCATCAAATCCCGTCTTCCTGAAT
>PBUF01000039.1 GCA_002727775.1 Gammaproteobacteria bacterium | reverse complement strand
TGGACTACCTAAAGTCGGAGCAATTTATTGGACTTGATCAGTTTCTAATCTTGCAAAGACGCACAGATGGTTTTCTAGCGGCCAAAATGGGAATCACTAGCCTAGCACCTCTAGGTTTTACTATTGGTCTACTGGCAGGCTTCTTGATTTTTAGCTAAGACCCAACCCGACTCTTGGAGTCTCAGAGACCGTTCACCTTTTCCCAGTATCTACAAACGTTTGGTTAACAAGGCTCAAATATTTTGTATCGCCAATCGTTACCGGAATTCGCTTACAACTTCCTGTTCGAAAANNCTNCAGACGCTCAACATCCCCNGAGTTAATACCGCCAAACATAATCTCAGCAATNCCCGCATTCTGGAATTCTCCTATACGATCTATGATGTATTGCTTGGAGCCCGCCACCGTACCCGGACCCAAGTTTTTAATCACACGATCAATTAGATCCTTGCTCTCAGTGAGATAACAAGGCATCAGAAGNGTCCGACGAATCTCAGAAGGATCGCGGCCACAATCTTCACAGTGNCTCTCAAGAATCTCAGCCTTACTCTTGTAGAGCTCTAAAGACATCCCACCGCCTGCCCAACCATCTAGATTCATTACGTCCCCATGGCGGGCTAGCGTGCGCAAGGTGCGCTTCGGTCCGGTACCTCCAACCATAATAGGGATGGGTTTGTTATCATCAAAGTTACCNGGAGAGAGTTGAGCATTGTCCAACTTNTAATACGNCCCATCAAAGTCCACCGGCTCGTTCCTTCTGATCAGCAAGCGAATCAACTCACAAGCTTCTTCAAAACGATCCTGGCGCTCCTTCATNGTNGGAAAATCCCANCCATANGCTTCGTGCTCTCGNTGATACCAGCCTGCNCCAATGGCTAGGGTAAAACGGCCCTCACTCATGGTNTCAATGGTTCCAGCNATTTTTGCNGTATGCGCCGGATTTCGATANGTGTTCCCCAACACCAGATTACCTAGCCTCAGCTTTTGGGTCATCCCGGCTGCCATTGCTATCGCGGCAAGCCCCTCAAACGCGGTCATCGCTTCTTGTTCATCGTCGCCACCACCGCCGGGTGGAATGAAGTGGTCCGCAAACCANACACTATCCCAGTCACCNNNCTCCATNGCCTCTACAGAAGCTCTTACCGCCGACCACTCGGTTCGNTAAACGTTTACCTGCACACCAAAATCCATCGCCCCTCCCTTTGCTGTTGCTCTTTTAAGCGCTAACNGTCGTCGAATTTATCTAAAAATTTCNTCTCTGACGTAGCCAACTCTTGTTGTTTTATAGTGAGTTAATGGAAAACCTAGCTCCTCAATGTTTTTTAGGACNGCCTCGCTCACNTTTCCGTATATTTCAATCGAGAAACCGTCTCCTAACTCGCCGTGCTGACCTACATACTCAAGAACTGGTGGATTGGATGTATGAGCTAAAAACGCCGCGCTGTTTTTATAGACCTCCGTCCAGGTAAAGGCCAGAGGATCATTGGGGTCTGAATCAAAATTATGGAATAGCATACCCGGCTCGGTNTCCTCAACAGCCTCATCAACGGTCTGAGCCNCGTTCAGGTATTGTTCTACCATGCCTTCTTTAACATGGACTCTAGCGATTAGAATAAAGGGATTCGAACCATCAGCTCCCTCGTGATGTGCAGAATAAGTTAGCCCNCTAACCACCAGCAAACTTGCAACAATAAATAACNTCAACCTGTACCTCCTGTTCATAGATATTCGCANTTAANCGGAAAATCGATGTGATCAGATTAGAGTGACGGCTCCTGATACACAACTCTGCAANCCCACATCATAAAAACTCCCGTCAAAGTATCTCGCGCACTCGATTCCAACCAAATCCTATGGTTTTAATTTATCGACACACTTCAACATTTCAGCTTGGTAACTTTTACCGCGTTCATTGACTATATCCANCACATTAAGCGATGTCGGAACATAACCAAATCCAATNCGAAGCTCTGGGTGCCACTGGAATAGGGAGCCACCCAACCCCATCCATCCAAAAAAGCCNTCCCTTCCATTATTTAATCCCGANTCCAGAGNAGAGGATGGATTACTTACGTGGCTAAATGAAGCGACACCACCTTGCGTAAATCGTGTGGAGATAAACCCCATATCAGCCTCNGTCGCTTCCGCGTGTAAGGCATCCCAAGCNGTCGTACTTATAAACTCTTTGCCCTCAAAACTACCCTTATCGGCCATCATGGCTGCCAATCTTGCTAAACCCCTAGCAGACGCATGAGTATTTGCTGACGGTGTCTCTCCNATNGCTACTTCCCTGCTATTAAAGGCATCGATCATTCCCTCCTGACCAGCAAAGGCTTGCCTAGTAGGTCTCGATGAATCTCGCGCCGAACGAACAAACCCAAATCCGAGCCCGAGCATTTGAAGCANATTGCGCTCAATTCTTCNATTCAANAATTTTGGTTTCAGACTTTCTATCAACCATCNCGATGGTTTAGGTATAGACACNGCNCTCCTTCTTTCTAGCTCAGATTCTTCAAGCCCGATCACCACGTCAGCTGATAGAGGCTCGCTTAGTTCTTGCCTTAAATATTCTCCAATGGTCCGATTTTGAGGATCNACCCGGCGAAANACCTCGTTGAGTATCCAGCCCCGGGTAATCGCGTGNTATTCACGTCGCTTCCNANAGGGCCTGAACTTCTGATCATGATTCTCAATCAGCTGACCGACTCTATTGTTCTTTAAACTCGTCGCCAATAGATCATTGGGTTCTATCGCCTCATCAAAAGAAGCCATCCCGCCTTCGTGCCGAAGGAGATCCGCAATCGTTGTATCCCCCTTGCCTTGCCTACCAAACTCTGGCCAATGTCCTACAACCTTATCGAGGTAACTCAAAAGGCCCTGGCTAACCAAAGATCCTATGGCTATCGACTCNAAGCTCTTCCCGCTACTAAAGGCGTTCGCTAGAGAGTCCGCCGAGAACGACTCATCTCCTATCGCCGAGCCCCACAGATCNACGACCTTCTCGCCTTCAAAATAAACGCATAATTGAGTATTTCTCTCCAATAAGNTGCGCATATTTCGCTCATACAACAATCTAATAGGCTCGAANCCCGGAGCGACCGTACCATTTATGACCAATTGACCGACGTTTTTCATAAACATTCTCCAACGGTGATGTCTAACAATACAATACACCACAATCGATCATGAATCGCACTAGGGATCACAACTCAAAAAGCAACAACCGAAATACCGGAAAGGTTCTTAACGAAAGATTACCAGATCCTTATTCTGGCCAGGCCTCGCTCGCTTCTTTGGTTAATCGAGCAACCTCACGAGGCATCAAGACTCCCTCTTCCACAGCCAACTTTGCCGCAGACTCGAATGCTTTCAGGAAGGAGCTCCGGTCAGCGTATCTTGCTAGCACCTCCTCTTTAGAAAACGGGTGTGAAGAACCCCCGAGATAGGCAAAGATATCGGGTTTCAAAGGAATCGCGCTGTTTATCGCCAGGGGAACCTCCACCTGAGGAAGACGAATGCCCCCTTTTGCTATCCCGTCATCGTCACGAACAATCGACCCAGAGGCCTCAAAATCGATCCTTGGCTGAATCGGAGGGGCGACGCCTTCGCTCAACCAACGATGCATGTGATAAAAAGCTGAATCATAAAGCGGCCCTATTGGGATAGCGTTGATTCCATCATCAGCGTCCACCGTGATCAATTTATCTCGATCGGCCATGAGCTTTCTGGCTGCACGACTCTGCTGAGACACATGACAGGTGCCAGCCGATTCCCACCACCTCAATTTGCTGGTGTCAGGCTGACGAACCCCGTAACAAGCCATCGCCTCTAGCTCAGAATTTACAATAAAAACCGGCTGATCTAGATCATCTCTCAGTACGTTGGCTCCGCGTAATCTATCTGCCGGAGAGTCATTGTATTGAGCATTATTGATGTTAACGAGCTCATCTCCGACCTGAAGAGGCGTTCCACGACCAAAATAGATACTGAGAATAAACCCGTCAAAACTCCTATCGAAGGGCGCGATCGCATTAAAGTATGTACCCAGGCGGCCAGCAGACTGGGACGCGCCTTGAGCAATCACCCTCTTGACTTGTAACCCTGCCATCGGATCGGGAGCTGAGAAATCTCGATCAGGACCGACCGACGACCCGATCTGTGAAAAAATATCGTAGGAGAAGTCATCGCTAGGGATATTAAGCGAGCCATAACGCTCTGAATCCCAGTCAGCAAGACCCTGCTTTACGGGTGGAAGACCCTCAATCCCTGCTCTTTGAACGCTAGCACAAACCAAAGCATAACCGCCTTCGAGCACCTCTAGACTGTCTGCGCCAAACAGCTCATATCCCGCTGTGACGTTGTTCCAGGTAACAATCACGGTGCCATTAAACCGTTCTTGTTCCGTCGGCCTGTAAACCAATAGCCGAGTTTTATATGGGCTGGACTTGTCTGGCTCAGCCTGCCATTTTCCATCCCTTCCCCACTCGGTACCGTCGACCTGGCGATAGCTAGTCGCTTCACCCTCAATAAAATATTCAGCCTCTTCATAACCATAAGAAGTGACATCGAGCATTGACTTGGCAAATGGCCATCCGTAATTCCCGCCAATTACAGGACCTGAAATAACTCCCATCGATTCCTCCTAACATTACGTTCCAATTTAAATCTGATTAGTCAAACCTACATGACCACACAAACCCAATAAGCGCCCACTTTACTATCTATAGCAGTACCAATCTTCGTAAAATTTTGACACTTCACATTTTAATTGGAAAAATTACAGCCATTAGCTGCTCGGTTATCACATTTAAAAACGAGCCAAGTTAAGACAAGTTTATATTAGCGGTTTAGGACTCGATCAAACGACGGGTACCAGGGTTAGCCACTAGGTCTGATAGTGCTTCTATCAAACAAAAACATGCTTCCCTGGCAATAAAGGAGACGCATGATGAATATTCCTAACAATTCACTCTTCAGATTGCGAAGCAAGCAAAAACGGAAGCTCAACTATCAGGCATTGCCAGGAAAAAATTTCTATTCAGGGGCTCTAATATGATCCTGGCCCTCGACATTGGTAACAGTCAAATATTTTGCGGCGTTTTCGATGGAGACCAGCTGAAGGTGCAGGTGCGCTACGCTTCCAAGGCACAAATTTCTTCAGACGAATTCGGTGTTTTTCTACGCGGAGCACTTAGAGAAAATAATATCGATCCTGAGTCTATCGAGATCATAGGAATATCCTCGGTCGTACCCGAACTAAATTATGCTTTGAGAGCCTGCTGTCAAAAATATTTCAACATTGAGCCCATGCTGATGCAGCCAGGAATAAAAACAGGATTAAAAATCGATTACAAAGATCCAAAAGAAGTTGGCAGTGACCGAATCGCAGATTCAATCGGCGCCGTTAAAATGTTTCCAAATGAAGATTTGATTTTGATCGACTTTGGGACGGCCACAACGATCTGTGCGATTTCAAGAGATCGAGTGTTTCTTGGGGGAAACATCATGCCGGGCATAAGACTATCTATGGAAGCTCTCGAATCCAAAACGTCCAAGCTGCCATCAGTCGAAATAAGAGCGACAAATGAGATCGTAGGCAAAACCACAATCGACAGTATCCAAAATGGTTTGTACTGGAGTAACGTTGGAATGATTAAAGAAATCACATCACGGATTTCTCAAGAAGTTTTTGATGGCAACACACCTTTGAGAATTGCGACAGGTGGTTTCTCTCATCTATTTGATAGAGAAAACTTGTTTGATCATGTTGTTACAGACTTGATCTTAGTCGGCATCGTGGAGGCGCTTAAAATAAACGGTTATCTTGAGCGCAATTAGAAGTTTTTTTAAATTCCCGAACAGTGAGATTTAATACGGACAAACTCAATTCAAAAATCCAGCTAGACGAGTTGGAGATACAACTGCACCTTGGAGTGTCTGAGGAAGAAAGAGCAAAAACCCAAAGCGTTTGGATTTCGCTAACTTTTGAATTTTTTGCTCTGCCAGAGTCGACTTCATCAGACCAGATCACTGGAACGGTTAACTATTCCAGTCTTAGTAAATTATTAAAGAGTGAATTCAACGGAAGCAATATCAAGACCATTGAATACATGGGTTTCAGGGCATTTAATTTAGTTTCTCAAGATATCGATCAAGTAGGTCGGTTAACTCTCTCAGTCAGGAAATTCCCGTCGATAAGCGGATTGAAGGGAGGCGCTCTTTTTGAGTTATCGGGAGACATCAACTGAAAGCAACACTCAGTCTCGGCTCTAATCTGGGCGACAGCCTCCACATTTTGAATGAGAGCGCTTCGCTTATAAATTCCATAACGTCGACCAAAATCCTAAAAACCTCCTCTATTTTCCGATCTGCTCCGTTACTACCAGAAAATGCGCCCAGCTCTTGGCGTAAGGTTTTTTTAAATTGCGCCGCACTAATTGAGACCGACCTAAATCCCNTCGAACTCTTATCATCCCTGCAAGAGATCGAGAGAAAAATGGGAAGACAACGCGGTGAGCGTTGGAGTCCTAGAACTGTGGATATAGACATTATCTCCTTTGGTAGTAAGAACGTTGAACAGCCTAACCTGACTATCCCTCACCCCGAAGCACTGAAACGAAATTTCGTTCTCTCGCCTTTATGCGAAATCTGTCCTGATCTCACTATCAAGGGAAAGACGGTTTTAGAACACAAGCGCGCCCTGCCCTCTCAGCTTGCTTCATGGATGCAGATCGTCAACGTAACGCCTGATTCATTTTCCGGAGACGGACTACTCCAAANCGATCGACGAGATTCAATATCGCCGTCGCACATCCCAAATTATTTCGATATCGGCGGCGAATCCACTCGTCCTGGCGCAAAAACGCTCACGACCAGCGAAGAGTGGGCTCGACTTGAGAAAATCCTTCTCTCATTCGACACTCAATCTTGGTTCCGTCCAAAAGTAAGTCTCGACACTCGTAATGCACAGACAGCCGCAAAAGCAATAGATCTTGGTATTGATCTTATTAACGATGTTAGCGGCCTAGGAGATCCTGAGATGCTAGAGGTAATAAAATCGGGAGACGTAGACGTTGTTGTAATGCACAATCTAGGCATCCCTGCGAACCCAAAACAGACAATCCCGGATAAAGAAAATCCTGTTGAAGCCGTTACACGCTTTTTTAACGAAAAGTTAGAAACGCTAGACAAGGAAGGTATCAGCAAAGCGCGAGTTCTAATTGACCCGGGTATCGGCTTCGGGAAGACTGCTAATCATTCTTGGCAATTACTCCAAAATATAGATCAACTGAACCACCTGGGTGTCAGAATCATGGTGGGACACAGCAGAAAATCTTTCTTAAAAGAGATCACCGCCGCTGAGCCTGAAGACAGAGACGTACACACCATCGCTATCTCCCAACAACTGGAAAAAAAAGGAGTCGATGTTATCAGAGTACACAACCTTGAGGCTCATTATCATTTTCTAGAAAGCGTCTGGCGCATGGCCAGCCAATGATTTTTAGCTTGGAACCGAGGACAACAGTCCCGCAGGTACAAGCAAAAGCAGGAACTTACACGACTGCTAAAGCGTACAAATACCAAGACCTTTTAGAGTAGTCCCAGACTAATCGCTTGGAAATAATTGAAGATTCTCGGCTGCATTAGTCGGCAAAACTCATATCAGTGTCAAAATCACTTTTATTTTCTAGGGAATAAATACTCCTCTTCCGAAAGTTTGAACAATCAAATATCAAAATGTTATGTTATAACATAATTTAGTAGGAGGTGATTTTAAGTGGAAAGTGCAGAAGTAGCTAAGCTTCCTGTAACGGTTCTCTCGGGTTTTCTTGGGGCAGGAAAAACAACAGTTCTAAGTAATATCTTAAACAACCGAGACAACAAAAAAGTAGCNGTCATTGTTAATGACATGAGCGAGATTAATATCGACTCGGCAATAGTGCAGAACGAGGTTTCTTTAAACCGCAGCGAAGAAAAGCTTGTCGAGATGAGTAACGGTTGCATTTGCTGCACACTTCGTGAAGATCTCTTGGAAGAAGTTACCAAACTCGCTAAAGAGGGGCGTTTTGACTACTTGGTTATCGAGTCTACCGGCATTTCAGAACCCCTACCGGTAGCAGAAACATTTACTTTTGCTGACGAGGATGGNGTTTCACTGTCTGATGTTGCGAAGCTGGATACCATGGTNACTGTGGTAGACGCGGTTAACTTTCTGAAGGATTACGAAGAAGCAAAGTATCTTCAAGAAACAGGTGAATCGCTAGGCGAAGATGACGAGCGCAGCGTCGCAGACCTACTCGTTGATCAGATAGAGTTTGCCGACCTTATTCTTATCAGCAAAACTGATTTAGTAAGCCCCTCTGATAAANAACGGCTCACCGCAATCCTACAAGCACTTAATACTGACGCAAAAATAATTCCAATCGCGCACGGCAAGGTCGATATAGATGAAGTGCTGAACACCGGGTTATTCGACTTTGAAAAAGCGCAGCAAGCGCCTGGATGGCTCAAGGAAATGCGAGGCGAACACGTTCCCGAAACCGAAGAATACGGAATCGGCAGTTTTAGCTACGAGGCTCGAAGACCTTTTAATCCTGAAAAATTTTATCAATTTCTCCACACCACGGAAAAATTTGGAAAACTATTGCGATCCAAAGGTTACTTCTGGCTGGCGACACGCCCGCANCTTGCAGGTCAATGGAGNCANGCTGGCGGCATTGCTTCTTATGGATTCGCAGGNATGTTCTGGAAAGCCATCCCCGAGAAAGATTGGCCCGACGATGAGGATTATCTTGCTTCTATCAAAAAGCAATGGGTGGAACCTTTCGGCGACATGCGACAAGAACTGGTCTTTATCGGTCAGGGTTTAGATCAAAGCAAAATGATCGAGGCACTCGATGAATGCCTTTTGAGCGAAGACGAGGTACTCAAGGGCAAATCCTATTGGTCAACACTGTCAGATCCGTTCCCAGCTTGGAACCAGGCATGAGCCTTTTGAGTTCGTGGCTGGTTGCTAGAGCTGGGGCTCTATGTCGTCAAACCATACTTACCGACCAACGGCTTCCCAAAAAAAAGGCGGTCTGATGCAACTAGTGGAGAGCAATCAACTTAGTGACCTTAAGATGATCTATTCAGACGACGTAGAACTNGTCAGCATCGCGAGGACCAATTCCACAATCGTTCAAGAACTATCACAACNATTGTTAGAGCTAAGAACCCCATTAAAATTACAATGGAAGCAGACTCTCAAAGATCGCGAAACAGCGGATTCCCAACTGCCAGAAAGCATAGACATTGAGCTTCGCACGATGCTGATTGATCTGATAGGAGAGAGTTGCGAGATATTCGGCGAGCTGATGGGGTGCTCTCAAATCGGAGTAAGGTTAGCAACCTTGAGATCCCCCATGTGCCCTCGATTCCACGTGGACCAGATTCCATGTCGTATGATTATTACGATGATCGGCACTGGTACCGAGTGGATCCCTAATAAAGGAGTCAATTGGTCAGATTTTTCCGATCTTTCAAATGATAAAGCACCTTTAAACGATTCAGGGACGGTTCAACAATTAGAAACAGGAAACTGGTCGATTTTAAAGGGGGGCGCTTGGGCTAGTGGTTTTCAGGGTTTAGTTCACCGATCACCTCATAATTATTCGGAAAGGCTGCTACTCTCTCTAGATCCGATCTTCGAGTAATTTATTAAACCCAAGAATAGGAACCCGCGTATAATCGTGAACACCTAAT
This sequence comes from Gammaproteobacteria bacterium, assembly GCA_002727775.1. Classification (GTDB taxonomy): domain Bacteria; phylum Pseudomonadota; class Gammaproteobacteria; order Pseudomonadales; family Azotimanducaceae; genus UBA4421. Next base: position 244 of record PBUF01000039.1, on the reverse strand, counting down.
CTTTCAAAAACCGCAATCAAAATTTCGGAACAAGTAAACATAGTCATTGTCATGAATTATCTGTCAAAAATTACCTTAGCGATCGCTCTTCTTCTTTTTTCACAGCTGAATGCACACGATAAATGGGAGGCTGTAGAGTATTCACGAGAAGCCGCGCATGCCCCAACTCCCTTGCCAGACCGCGTCGTCCTAACCTGGGAGGGCGACCCCTCAACAACTCAGTCAGTCACCTGGCGCACAGATG